>NZ_JBNFOF010000038.1:0-18734 GCF_057364645.1 Janibacter sp. CFPM2_SD2 | reverse complement strand
GACCCGAAGCCGCCCCACCCAGCCTCGCCGGCGGCGGGCAGGGAGACGCGAGATTCCTCCCCTTCGTCGTCGAAGAGGCACAGCCACACGGCGGTGGCGTGCGCGGCCGGCACGGCCACCTCGACCCCGCCCGCGACGGGGCGCACACCCGGGGCGGGACGGTCGGGGAGCGCCTGGGCTGTGGTCGTCGACATGGCTCACAGGGTAAGCAGTCGGTACGTTGAGGCCATGAGCGATCCGACCGCCCTTCCCAATTTCGGCACCACCCCCACCCCCTCCGGTGAGCAGAGCGAGCCCGAGGCCCCCCTGCGCGACCGCATCGAGGCGGCGCTGCGCGAGCTCGGTCTCGAGCCGCGCATCGACGACGAGGGTGACGTGGCCTTCACCTTCTCCGAGCAGCAGATGTTCGTGCGCGCCGCGGACGACGAGTCCAACGTGCTGCGCGTCTTCGGCCAGTGGGCCCTCGAGGACCCGGTGCCGACCGACCCGATGGAGCGGCTCCAGGTCAGCAACGACCTCAACGTCGCCTTCAACCTCGTCAAGGCCGCCGTCGCCGGCGACACCCTCCTCGTGACGAGCGAGCACATCCTTCCGCGCGCGCCGACGTGCGCGGCCTGCTCGGCCTCGCCCTCCCGCTCGTCCTGCAAGGCGTGCAGCTGTGGCACCAGCGCGCCACCGGCCAGGACCTCGAGGAGGCCGTCGCCGAGCAGCAGGGCCAGCAGACCGACGGGCAGGCCCCGGCATGAGCGATCAGGTCGTCCGGCTCGAGGTCGCCGACGGCATCGGCACGATCGTCCTCGACCGCCCGAAGATGAACGCCCTCGACGCGCAGATGCAGCGCGAGCTCGTCGCCGTGGCCGACGAGGCCGCCGAGCGCGACGACATCAAGGCGGTCATCGTCTGGGGCGGCGAGCGGGTCTTCGCCGCCGGCGCCGACGTCAAGGAGATGGCCGAGATGTCCTACACGGACATGGCCGCTCACGTGCGTCTGCTCCAGCGCTTCTCCCGCGCGCTCGCCTCGATCCCCAAGCCGACGGTCGCCGCGATCACCGGCTTCGCGCTCGGTGGCGGGCTCGAGACCGCGCTGTGCTGCGACTTCCGGGTCGTCGCCGACAACGCGAAGGTCGGCCTGCCCGAGATCACGCTCGGCATCATCCCCGGTGCCGGTGGCACCCAGCGGCTGCCGCGCCTCGTCGGCCCGGCGAAGGCCAAGGAGCTGATCTTCAGCGGCCGGATGGTCGACGCCGCCGAGGCCCTGGAGATCGGTCTCGCCGACCGGGTCGTGCCCGCCGCCGAGGTCCTCGACGCCGCGAAGGCGCTCGTCACCCCCTTCGTCACGGGGCCGACGCAGGCCCTGCGCGCCGCCAAGGAGGCCGTCGACCGCGGGCTCGAGACGAGCCTCGACACCGGTCTGCAGATCGAGGCGCAGCTCTTCTCCGCGCTCTTCGCCACGCAGGACCAGAAGTCCGGCATGCGCAGCTTCGTCGACAACGGCCCCGGCAAGGCCACCTTCGAGGGCATCTGATGACCGGTGCCGGCGCCGCGAGCGCAGAGCAGGTCGAGGCCGCCTGGGAGGACAACAAGCTGGCCCAGGTGCTCTACCACGACTGGGAGGCGCAGACCTACGACGAGAAGTGGTCGATCAGCTTCGACGACCGCTGCACCTCCGTCGTGCGCGACCGCTTCCTCCACGTGCTCGAGTCGACCCGCCAGCCGGGGGAGTCGCTGCCCTACGGGCGCACGCTCGAGCTCGGCGCCGGCACCGGCTTCTTCTCGCTCAACCTCAAGCTCGCCGGCCTCGTCGACGAGGTGCACGTCTCCGACCTGTCACCCGGCATGGTCGAGGCGGCCAAGGCCAATGCGCGGCGGCTCGGCTTCGAGATCGAGGGACAGGTCGCGGACGCGGAGGCCCTGCCCTACGAGGACGACAGCTTCGACCTCGTCGTCGGGCACGCGGTGATCCACCACATCCCCGACGTCGAGGGCGCCCTGCGCGAGGTCGTGCGCGTGCTCAAGCCGGGCGGGCGCTTCGTCATCGCGGGTGAGCCGACGACCATCGGGCACTGGTACGCCCGGCACATCTCCCGGGCGACGTGGGAGACGGCGACGCGGGTGGCCAAGCTGCCTCCCTTGCGCCGCAAGTGGGCTCGCGCCCAGGCCGAGCTCGACGAGTCCTCCCGCGCAGCGGCCCTCGAGGCGGTCGTCGACCTGCACACCTTCGACCCGAAGCAGCTGGCGGCCATGGCCCGTCACGCGGGTGCGAAGCACGTGGGCACGGCGACGGAGGAGCTGACCTCCGCGCTCGCCGGGTGGCCGATCCGCACCTTCGAGTACGCCGTCGCCGAGGACGCGCTCGGCTTCGGCTGGGCGAAGTTCGCCTACGGCACGTGGAAGAACCTCATGAAGGTCGACGCGGTCCTCGGCCGCGTCGTGCCGCAGCGCTTCTTCTACAACGTCGGCGTCACCGGCACCAAGCCCCTGCGGTGACGCGAGCGGTGACAGTGCGCTCCTCGCACCTCACGTGGTGGCACTGGGCCCGGTGGGTCGTCGCCAACCGGGCCTGGAGCCACCACCACGTCCTCGGCTACCTGCGGATGGTCCGGGCGAAGGCCCGCACCCCCGGCCTCGTCTTCGAGGGTCCGTGCTTCATCGGGCCGGACGTGCAGTTCCAGGTCGCGCCCGGCACCGCCCGCCTCGTCATCGGTGCCTACACACACATCGGTGGCGGGTCGGCGCTGCGCGCCCACGAGGGCACGCTGCGCATCGGGGCCAAGACGGTCATCGGCATTCGCAACACCTTCAACACCTGGCTCGACATCGAGATCGGTGAGGCCTGCCTCTTCGCCGACGACGTCTACGTGTGCGACTTCGACCACCGCACCGAGGACCTCGAGACGCCGATCAAGGACCAGGGGATCATCAAGTCGCCGGTGCGCATCGGCGACGACGTGTGGGTCGCGACGAAGTGCGTCATCACCCGCGGTACCGACATCGGCGACCACTCGGTCGTCGGTGCCGGCGCCGTGGTCCGCGGGACGCATCCCCCCTTCGTCGTCCTCGGGGGTGTGCCGGCACGCGTCGTCAAGCAGCGCCAGCCCGTCCCGGTCCCGGACGACCTCGACCTGCCCGCGGGGTGGTGACGTGACCCGCGAAGCCCTCGACGTCCTCGTGGCGCACATCCCGGCCACCCACACCGAGCAGGTGCTGGCGGCGCTCTTCGACGCCGGCGCGGGTGCGGTGGGGGAGTACCGCGAGTGCGCCTTCGTCCAGCGTGGCGAAGGGAGGTTCCGTCCCGTGGGCGGGGCGAACCCGACGATCGGCGAGGTCGGCCGGCCCGAGCGGGTCGTCGAGGACCGGGTCGAGGTGACCTTCCCGCGATCGCGAAGGGCGTTGGTGGTCAATGCTCTTCGCTCGGCGCACCCCTACGAGGAGCCCTCCTTCCACGTGCTCACAAACGTCGCGGACGAGACGCCCTCCGTCCCTCCCGCTCCCTGAGGAAGGTCGCGCAGCGACCGCCTCGAAGGGCGGTGTGGTGAAGGGCACCCTCACCCGCGTTGGAGGTCTGGTGCCGCGCTGGATAGCGTGAGCGGACTGGGAGCCTCCCCACAGTTCGGGCCCAACCGGCGCGGCTGCTGAGAGGATCGCCCGGTACCCAGCCCCCTCACCCAGGAAGAGGACGATTCGCCGATGAACATCGTCGTCTGCGTGAAGTACGTTCCGGACGCACAGTCCGACCGCGGATTCAACGAGGACAACACGACCGACCGCGAAGGCGTGGACGGTCTGCTGTCCGAGCTCGACGAGTACGCCGTCGAGCAGGCCCTGCAGATCGTCGAGGCCGGTGAGGGCGAGGTCACCGTGCTGACCATCGGTCCTGCCGACGCCGCCGAGGCGGTCAAGAAGTCGCTCCAGATGGGTGCGGACAAGGGCGTGCACGTCTCCGACGACGCGATCGCCGGCTCCGACGCGCTCGCCACCTCGCTCATCCTCGCCGAGGCGATCAAGAAGATCGGCACCCCCGACATCGTCCTCACCGGCATGGCCTCGACCGACGGCACCATGGGTGTCGTCCCCGCGATGCTCGCCGAGCGCCTCGGTCTGCCGCAGGTCACCTACGCCTCCGAGCTGACCGTCGACGGCGGGGTCGCGAAGATGCGCCGTGACGGCGACACCGCGAGCGAGACCGTCGAGGCCTCCCTCCCGGCCCTGATCTCGGTCACCGACCAGATCAACGAGCCCCGTTACCCCTCCTTCAAGGGGATCATGGCCGCGAAGAAGAAGCCGGTCGAGGAGTGGACCCTCGCCGACCTCGGTGTCGACGCCGGCCAGGTCGGTCTGGCCAATGCCGCGACCGCCGTGGAGGCGACGACCAAGCGTCCCCCGCGCGAGCAGGGCACGATCGTCACCGACGAGGGTGACGGCGGCACGAAGCTCGCCGAGTTCCTGACCACCAACAAGTTCGTCTGAGCGACGACCCGGACACCAAGGAGCAACAGACATGGCTGAAGTCCTCGTCCTCGTCGACCACGCAAACGGTGAGGTGAAGAAGCCCGCCGCGGAGATGCTGACCATCGCCCGCCGCCTGGGTGAGCCCTCCGCCGTCTTCATCGGCCCCGGTGCCGAGACCGCCAAGGACCTCCTCGCCCGCTACGGCGCCGAGAAGATCTACGCCGTCTCCGACCCGGCCGCCCTCGAGCACCTCGTCGCCCCCCAGGCCGAGATCCTCGCGCAGCTGGTCCAGTCGACGTCCCCCGCCGCGGTGCTCATCCCGAGCAACTCCGCCGGCAAGGAGATCGGTGCCCGCCTCGCGGTCAAGACCGACTCCGGTCTGATCACCGACGCCGTCGACGTGCAGGAGGGGCCGGTCACGACCCAGTCCGTCTTCGCCGGCAGCTACACGGTCCAGGCCAAGGTCACCAAGGGCACCCCGATCATCTGCGTCAAGCCCAACTCCGCTGCGCCGGAGCAGGCCAACGGCGCCGGTGCCTTCGAGGAGCTCTCCGTGAGCCTCTCCGACGGCGCGAAGGCCGCCAAGGTCACCGCGTCCGAGCCGAAGAAGGCCTCCGGTCGTCCCGAGCTCACCGAGGCGGCGATCGTCGTCTCCGGTGGTCGTGGCACCGGCGGTGACTTCTCGCCGGTCGAGACCTTCGCCGACGCGCTCGGTGCCGCCGTCGGTGCCTCGCGCGCCGCGGTCGACGCCGGCTGGTACCCCCACTCGTCGCAGGTCGGTCAGACCGGCAAGCAGGTCTCGCCGCAGCTCTACGTCGCGGCGGGCATCTCCGGTGCCATCCAGCACCGGGCCGGCATGCAGACCTCCAAGACGATCGTCGCGATCAACAAGGACGAGGAGGCCCCGATCTTCGAGCTCGTCGACTTCGGTGTCGTCGGTGACCTCTTCACCGTCCTGCCCCAGGCCACGGAGGCCGTCAAGGGCAAGTGACCTCCGGTCACGCCTGACGAAGGGCGCCGCTCCCCATCAGGGGGCGGCGCCTTTCGCCGTCCCGGGCAGTGACCTGTGACACCGCCCTTTACCAAAACGTGACTTCTGGCGGGAGGTGTGGTTATGGTGTTGGCGGCCGTGAGGCCCGTCCCCTGTTTTCCACCCCGAGGTCTCGCGTGAGTTCCCCCCGCTACGTCGGCCGCCACGGCAGCCGTCGTCCCAGCCCCCTGTCCCGCCTGAGCAGCCTGCCGTCGTCGGTCGGCTCGCACGGCGCCCGCACCGCGGCCAAGTCGGTCGCCGGCATCGGGATCGTCCTGGGCGCCGGCGCCTTCGTCGTCGCCCCGAGCCAGGCCGAGGGCACCTCGACCCCGAGCATCGACTCCGTCGCCACGGCGCGCACGAGCGCGAGCGACCTCTTCGCCGACCGCACGGGCGAGGCCGCCTCGCGGTCGACGGCCCGCGCCGCGATCACCGCCCCCGCCAGCTCCCAGTCCGAGGACTCCCAGGGTGACGTCGGCGAGCTCGACGTCGACGCGGTGTCGAAGCCGGACTACGTGCCGCCGAAGCCCGAGCCCAAGCCGGAGCCGAAGCCCGAGCCCGTCGAGGAGACCGAGGCCCCGGCCGAGGACGAGGCGACGCAGGAGGCCCCCGAGCCGACCGAGCAGGAGAGCGACGCGACGGCCGACGAGGCCCCGCAGGAGTCGACCGAGTCCACCGAGAGCACCTCCACCGGCGCGCCCCAGACGGGCAACTTCGCCGAGGAGGCTGCCGGTCTCGGCCTAGGCCCCAACGCGCAGCAGGTCTACTCCGCCGTGCGCACCCAGTTCCCCGACATGACCAACATCGGTGGCTACCGCGCCGGCGACCCGGGCGACCACGGCACCGGCAATGCCGTCGACATCATGGTGACCGGCGCCCGCGGCGACCAGATCGCGGCCTGGCTGCAGTCCAACGCCGGCTCGCTCAACATCAAGTACATCATCTGGCAGCAGCGCATCTGGATGCCCGGCGGCAGCTGGAAGATGATGGAGGACCGCGGCGACCCGACGCAGAACCACTACGACCACGTGCACGTCTCGGTCAACTGAAAGCATCAGAAGTAGCATTTAATGTACGATTCGTACGTTAGATGTATGCGAAGTTGCCGGGGTTGCGGCCCTGGGGGCGTCAGTGGTGACTCATGCTTGACGGGCTGAGAGGCCCGGAAACAAGCGTCGTCTGACTCCCCAGTGGGCTGCCCTTCCGGTCGCGCCGGTGGAGAACGGCGGTTGGGACAACTGGACCTTCCACCTCGGTGATTCGATGCTGCTTCGTCTGCCAAGCGCGCTGGAGTACGCCCTGGCCGTCGAGAAGGAGCATCGCTGGCTCCCGGCGCTGGCTGCGTCGCTTCCGCGGCCGATCCCTGTCCCTCTTGCGAAGGGGGAGCCGGGTGCCGGTTATTCGTTCTCCTGCCCTGTCGGTCGCGTGCCGAGGATCAGTCGACGGCGCGTCGCAGGAAGCCACGTATCCCGACCACCAGGAAGCCGGCGGTGGCGATCGTCACTCCGACCACGATCCAGCCGGCCGACAAGTGCGGCGCGGCGGTCAGGGTGCCGCGCATCCCCTCGGACACGTAGGTCAGCGGGTTGAACAACGTCACGACCTGGAACCAGCGCAGGCTGTCCAACGCCTGCCAGGGGTAGAAGGTGGCGCCGGTGAAAATGAGCGGGGTGAGCGCGACCGCGAATATGACGTTGATCTTGTTGGGCGGGACCACCGTGCCCAGGACGAGGCCGATCGCACTCCCGGCGAAACCACCGACGACGAGCAGCACGACGAAGAGGGGCCAGTGGGCTCCCTGCACCTGAAGTCCACCGGGCAGGATGACGGCACCGAGCGGAAGGATCAGCGCCGCCGCGACGATCGCCCGGAGGGTCGCGAAGACCAGCTTCTCCAGCGCAACCGCCCAGGGCGCCAGTGGCGCGAGCAGCCGGTCCTCGATCTCCTTCGTGAAGGAGAACTCGATGACCAGGGGCAGCGCGACGTTCTGCAGGGCGGTGAGCACGAGGGTCAGCGCGATGATGCCCGGCAACAGCTGGGCGCCGTAGTCGGGTCCGGCCGCACCGATCTCGGGCAGGACCCGACCGAAGACGAACAGGAAGGCCAACGGCTGCAGCAATGCCTGGGCGAGGAATCCCGCGAGGTCGTGGCGCACGGTGTTCCACGTGTCCCGTTGCAGGAGGCCGAGGAAGGCCTTGGTGGCGGTGGAGTCGGTGGTCCAGCTGCTGCGACCCACCGTGCTCACGCTGTCGGTGCTCATCGCAGGTCCCGTCCGGTCAGGTGCACGAAGACGTCCTCCAGGCTTCCCTCAAGGCGGTGCACGTCGAGTACTTCACAGTCATTGCTCTCGGCCGTCGATATCGCTGCGGCGAGATCGGGCTCACCGAAGCACCGCACCCGCCACCGGTCGTCGTCGAGCCCGCTGGTCTCGACGACGCCCATGGACTCGAAGGCCGCGGCCGGGTCGTGACGGCTGCGCACGATCAGGTCGAGACCCCCTCCCTCGGGAAGCAGTCCGCGCAGACCACTCGGAGTGTCGAGCGCGATGCGCTCGCCATGGTCGACGATCGCGATCCGGTCGCACAACCGGTCCGCCTCGGCCATGTCGTGGGTGGTCAGCAGGATCGTGGTTCCCGACCGCCGCAGCTCGGTCACGCGGTCCCACAGGAAAAGCCGCGACTGCGGGTCCAGGCCCGTCGTCGGCTCGTCGAGGAACAGCACCACCGGACGGTGCATCAGCGCCCGGGCGATCATCAACCGCTGCGCCATCCCACCGGAGTAGTTGTCCACTCGCTCCGTGGCGCGGTCGGCGAGGCCGAACTCCTCGAGCAGCTCGTCGGCTCGCCGCCTGCGCGCCGCACGACCGACCCCGAAGTAGGCGCCGTGGAAGGTGAGGTTCTCCCGGGCGGTGAGTGCCCGGTCGAGGTTCGCACGCTGCGGCATCACCGCGATCCGACGCTTGACCTGCTGTGGCTGGGTGGCCACGTCGATGCCCGCGACACGGGCCGAACCACTCGTGGGGCGCACCCGGGTGGTCAGCACTCCGATGGTCGTGGTCTTGCCCGCCCCGTTGGGGCCGAGCAGTCCGAAGATCTCACCCGGGCGGACGGTGAAGCTCACGCCCTTGAGTGCCTCCGGGCCACGCGTGCCGTACCGCTTGCGCAGATCCGACACCTCGATGACGGCATCCGCATCCGTCGTGGCCGCATCGGTCGTCGTCCCGGTGTTCGTGGTGGTCGTCATGTGATTCATTCCTGTTCGTCGGCGACGGTCATGGCCCGGGTGGCGAGGTCGAGGAACCGGGTGACGACCTCGACCTCGGAGTCGTCCAGCTGTTCCACGACGCCGCCCAGGGTTGCCGCCAGGGGGCCGAAGATCTGGCCCCCGGTCTCGTGCGCGCTGGGGGTGCTGGTCAGCACGGTGCGGCGACGATCCCGGGGATGGGGGTGCCGTTCGGCGTGACCGGCAGCGACGAGCCGGTCGACCAGGGCGGTTGTGGCCGACGCGCTCAGGGGGAGGGCGTCGGCGAGCTCCCCGGGCGTGATCAGGACTCCGGTGTCCTCTGCCCGCATCAGGTGGGCGAGAGCGTTGAGGTGGGTGCGGTGCACGCCCCGATGCTCAGCGTGGACGTCGATCCAGTGGTTGAGCGTGGTCGTCAGTGCGCGCAGTGACGTGAGCACCTCGGCGCGCGATCCGGCCTCGCCCGGGATCGCTGCGTGCGGTGTCGTCCTCTCCGGTGGTGGCTTCGACGGTGGGTGCTGCATGGTCACGGGAAGTATCGTATCCTTTCGATCATGGAACAGTTCGGCAATCGAAATAAATCGACGGTGCTCATGCGTCCCATGGTCTCGCTCGTCGGTCGTCGCCGCTCTTGGCTGGTCGTGCTGCTGGGTCTTGTCCTCGCCGGGCTGGCCCTGACCTTGGCCCCCGCACCGACGACGTCGCAGGACACCGCGTCGAATCTGCCAGCGGACTCGGAGTCGGCCCGGGCCGCGGATCGCCTCGCCGAGCTGCCGTCGTCACAGGAGGTGCCCGCCATCGTCGTCATCTCCCGTCCCGACGGCGACCTCACCGGGGAGGACCTCGCGTCGCTGCAGGGCCTGACCCGTGCTCTCGGGGGCCCGGCCGTGGGTGAGGTCTCCGGGCCGGTACCCGCAGAGGACCGCTCGGCCGCACTGCTGACCGTGCCCCTTGCCGGTGACCTCACCGACCAGGAGAACGGTGCTGTCGTGGAGGACCTGCGAGCGAGGGTGGCACAGGAGCTGCCCGAGGGTCTGCGCGGTGAGGTAACCGGCGGCGCAGCGTTCCAGGCCGACCTCGGGAAGGTCTTCGAGGGGGCTGACGTGCGCCTCCTCGCGGTCACGGCGTCGGTCGTCGCGCTGCTCCTGCTGGTCACCTACCGCAGCCCGTGGCTGTGGCTCGTCCCCCTGGCCGTGGTCGGACTCGCCGACCGCACTGCGCTGGCTGTGGCGGAGACCTTCTCGGCCGTTTCGGGAATAGGTGTCGACGGGGCGATCACCGGCATCACCTCGGTGCTCGTCTTCGGCGCCGGGACCAACTACGCGCTGCTGCTCATCGCCCGGTACCGCGAGGAGCTGCGTCGGCACGAGAGCCGGCACGAGGCGATGCGCCGTGCCGTCGGGCAGGCGGGGCCGGCAATACTGGCCAGCTCCGGCACCGTCATCCTGGCGCTGGCGTCGCTCGGTCTGGCCGACGCGGCCTTCCTACGTGGCATCGGCTACGTCGGAGCGCTCGGACTGGCTGTGGCCGTGGCCTTCGCCCTGCTCGTCCTCCCCTCGGCGATGGTGCTGCCCGGCCGCTGGCTGTTCTGGCCGTTCGTTCCTCGTCAGGGTCAGCACGACCCCACCAAGGACGGTTTCTGGGCGCGTCTCGGCCGCGCGGTGGGTCGTCGTCCCGTCGCGGTGGCCGTGGTGAGCTCGTTGGGGCTCGTCGCGCTCGCCTCGGCTGCGCTCGGGGTGCGTGCAGGCCTTTCGCAGACCGAGCAGTTCCGTGACCCCCCGGAGTCGGTCGTCGCGCAGGAACGCCTCGCCGAGGCCTTCCCGGCCGGGTTCTCGTCGCCGCTGCGCGTGGCCACGCACCCTGATGACGTCGAGGCGGTGACCGCCGCCGCGAAGGAGGTGGGCGCCGCCGAGGTGCGGACGGCCGGGAGGGACGGCGACCTCGTCGAGGTGGACGTGGTGCTGGCGGACGCAGCCGGGACAAGTGGCAGTCTGGAGACCACCCGCGACCTGCGGGCCGAGCTCGCCGAGGTGGCGCCGGATGCGCTCGTCGGGGGGGAGGTGGCCGAGGACGTCGACTCTCGCGATGCCGCCACCCGTGATCGCGCCGTCCTCGTGCCCGTGGTGCTGGGCATCGTGCTGCTCGTGCTGCTGGTGCTGCTGCGCTCGGTCGTCGCGGCACTGGTGCTGACCACCACGACGGTCGTGTCCTACCTGTCGGCCCTCGGCATCGGGTGGTTCGTCTTCGAGCGCTGGCTGGGGTTCTCGGCCATCGACCTGAGCGTGCCCCTGCTGGCCTTCATCTTCCTCGTGGCGCTCGGCGTGGACTACAACATCTTCCTCACCACGCGCGCCCGCGAGGAGGTGCTGGAGACCGGGGACACCCGCGGGAGCATCGTCACCGCCCTGGCCGTGACCGGGGGCGTCATCACGAGCGCCGGTGTGCTGCTGGCCTCTGTCTTCGCGGTGCTGGGGGTGCTGCCGCTGCTGGTGCTGACCCAGGTGGGCATCATCGTCGGGGTCGGCGTCCTGCTCGACACGCTGCTCGTGCGCAGCGTGCTCGTGCCGGCGCTCATCACGATCCTGGGGGACCGCTTCTGGTGGCCGTCGAGGCCCCAGGTGGTGGGCCGCGCCTGACACGTCGCCTCGTGGCGGCGCGCGCGGGAGTTGAGCGGGCAGGCACTGTGGGTGTCACTGTGCTCTCCCGCGTCCGGTCGCGCTGGTCCTTGACCGCGAAGGCCAGGGCCACGAGTACGACGAGTCCGATGAGAGAGAAGCCGACCGCGAACGCGACCGACCAGCTGCCGCTCACGCCGAGCGAGGCGAAGGCGGCCGAGGTGATGACCGCGATGCCGATCGAGGTGCCGATGCGCTGCCCGGTCTGCATCACCGCGCCGGAGCTGCCCGCGGCCTTCGCGCGGCGTGGCGCGATGGTCCTCGGACCGGCGATCGCCGGTGTGCTGGTCGCAACGGCTGGTGCCGGCTGGGCGATCGTCGCCGATGCCGCCACCTTCATACTCGCGACGCTCGCCCTAACCCGCGTCCGGCTGCCGCCCAGCACGCCCGCGGCAGGCTCGGACGAGACAGCCTCGTTCCTGGGGCAGCTGCGCGAAGGCTGGACGCACGTGCGCAGTCGGACCTGGTTGTGGGTGATCATCGCGGCCTTCGGTGTGATCAACGCGATCCAGGCCGGCGCGTGGGGTGTTCTCGGGCCCGTGATCGCTGAGAGCAGCCCGGGTCTGGGTGCGCGCGGCTGGGGGCTGGTCGTCAGCGCCCAAGCCACCGGGGCCATCGTGATGACGCTGCTCCTGCTGCGGTTACCGCTGAAGCGGCCACTGCGGCAAGGCATGGTTGGCGTGTCTGTCATGGCGATCCGTTGTGCCTGCTCGGCTTCCGGCCCGAGACGCTGCTGCTCGCGGCCGCCGCGCTCCTCGGGGGCGCGGGGATCGAGGTCTTCGGGACCGGCTGGCGGACCGCTCTGATGGAACAGGTGCCCCCGGATGCCCTGTCACGCGTTGCCAGTTTCGACATGCTCGGGTCGTTCATCGCCATCCCAGCTGGCACGCTGCTCTATGGCTGGTTCGCCACCCGAGCTGATCTGGAGACCGTGCTCATCATCTCGGCCATCGTCTATGCCACGGCCGCCCTCGCGACCTTGCTGGTGCCAAGCGTGCGCCGACTGCGACGCCTCGGCGACTCGGCAACCGAGCCCGACCACGGTCTGTCCGCTGACGCAACTGACTCGCGGTAGGCCCGGGTACCCATCAGCCAAGCACCTCGAGAGCCGATTCAGCGCTTCACGTCCCCCTCGGCGCAGATCTTTGGCGTGATGCCTCACGACCGGCTATTCGTGCACTTCGAATATGAGACGTCACCAGTAGACCCCGCACCCGACAGCCCCGGCACGCACCGCGTGCCGGGGCTGTCGGCGTCCTGCCCGCCGTTGCTCCGTACGACGGGCCGAGGCTCCCCGCTGGGCGGAGCCGGGACGCCCACATCGCGCTACGCCGTTGCTCCGTGCCGTGAGCCCGGGTTCAGAGCACGGAGCAACGGCGGAGGCGGTCATCCGCGCCCCGAGTCCGCGCCCGCTCGCACCTGCCGGTGATCGTC
Source organism: Janibacter sp. CFPM2_SD2 (assembly GCF_057364645.1). NCBI lineage: Bacteria > Bacillati > Actinomycetota > Actinomycetes > Micrococcales > Intrasporangiaceae > Janibacter > Janibacter sp. CFPM2_SD2. The sequence continues at coordinate 5,906 of NZ_JBNFOF010000038.1, read as the reverse complement.
GCGTGGGTATAACATCGTCACATGACGATGAATGACGTGACGCTCGTCTTCCACGCGCTGTCCGAGCCGACGCGGCTCGCGCTCCTCGAGCACCTGCGCAGCGGCGAGCACCGGGTGCGCGACCTCGTCGACCACATGGGGCTGGCGCAGTCCACCGTGAGCGTCCACCTGGCCTGCCTGCGCGACGCCGGTCTCGTGCAGGTCCGTGCCGAAGGGAGGGCCAGCTGGTTCTCCCTTCGCCATCCGGAGCGTCTGCAGGACCTGCTGCGCTGTGCCGAGGTGCTGGCGGGGGAGGCGACATGAGCCACGGGCACGGTCACTCCCGCACGCCGACCTCGGCGGCCCCGGACCGGGGGCTGCGCAACCGGCTGGCGATCGCCTTCGGCATCACGGTGCTCGTCGTCGTCGCGCAGGCCGTGGGTGCCCTGCTCACCGGCAGTCTCGCGCTGCTCACAGACACCGCGCACGCCCTCGCCGACTCCGTGGGGCTGCTCGTCGCCCTCGTCGCCGCGACGATGATGCTGCGGCCGCCGAGCAGCCGGCGGACGTGGGGATTCGCGCGCATCGAGGTCATCGCGGCGCTCGGCCAGGCCTGCCTGCTGCTCGTCGTCGGGCTCTACGCCGCGGTGGAGGGGGTGCGCCGCCTCGTCGAGCCGGCCCAGGTGCCCGCCCGCGAGCTGCTCGTCTTCGGCGTGCTCGGCCTGCTCGCCAACCTCGTCGCCATGGCCGTGCTCGCCTCGGGGCGGGGGGCCAACTTCAACATGCGGGCGGCCTTCCTCGAGGTCGTGGGCGACGCGCTCGGCTCGCTCGGGGTCATCGTCGCGGCGATCGTCATCGCGACGACCGGCTTCACCCGGGCCGACACGATCGCCGGTCTCTTCATCGCGGCGCTCATCGTGCCGCGGGCGGTGCTTCTGCTGCGGGAGACGACGCGGGTGCTCATGGAGTTCGCCCCCGAGGACGTCGACCTCGACGTCGTGAGCGCCCACGTCCTCGAGCTCGAGCACGTGCGCGAGGTCCACGACCTGCACGCCTCGATGATCGGCGCCGGGCTGCCGGTGATCTCGGCGCACGTCGTCATCGACGACGGCTGCTTCGAGTCTGGGCACGCGCCGCGGATCCTCGAGCAGATCCGTGGGTGCCTGCGCGAGCATTTCCCGGTCTCCTTCGACCACGCGACGATCCAGCTCGAGACCGCAGCCGTGCGCGAGCGCACGTGCGGGTCGATGGAGCACGTCTGAGGTCGGGCGCCGGCCCGAGCCGTCAGTCCGGGCGCAGGCCCCGCAGGTACACCTCGACGAGCCAGCTGCTCACGTCGGGGACGAGGGCCGAGGCGGCGCTCGGCAGGGGGCGCGTGGCGACCGCCAGGCCCATCTGGAACTGCGCGGCGGTGACGTCCTCGCGGACCAGGCCGGCCCCCTTCGCCAGCTCGACGACCTCACCGACGGCGGCCAGTGCGGCGACGCGGCGCCGAGAGATCTGGGGGATGACCGTCTCGATGTCGACGCCCTCGACGACGCGGGGCATGAGGGCGGCGACCCGTAGCTCGACGATGTCGGCGACGAAGCCGGGCCAGGCCTCGTGCGGGTTCGTCTGCATCGGCCCCAGCCAGCGCTCGCGGACCTCGTGGATCGTCGCGCTCAGCCACTCGACGACCCCGAGCACGAGGTCCTGCTGGGTGGGGAAGTGGCGGTAGAGGGTGCCCGCCCCGACGCCGGCCTCCTCGGCGATCGCGGAGAGGGGGGCGTCCGGACCACGAGTGGTGTAGAGGCGCCGGGCGGCATCGATGATCGCGGCGCGGTTGGCGCGGGCGTCGGCGCGCACGGGCGCTCCCTTCGACGGTGGCTGACGTGCCAACCACCATAGCGGAGGAATGCTCTCCATTTGTAAATGGAGTTTGATCCTCCGCTTCTAGCCAAGGAGTCGCCATGGCCACCCGCACCACCAGCTCACCCCGCACGCTCGTCGCGATCGTCGTCGGCCTCACGGTCATGGTCGCGCTCATGCTGCTCGCCTTCGCCGCACCGGCGCTCACCTCCGGCCCGAAGGACCTGCCGCTCGCCGTGAGCGGCCCCGAGCAGGCCACCTCGAAGGTCACCGCCGCCCTGGACAAGCAGGCGCCCGGCACCTTCGACGTCACGACCTATGCCACCGAGCAGGAGGGGGCCGAGGCCATCACCGACCGCGAGGCCATCGGTGGCATCACCGTCGGGGCGAAGGGGGTGACCGTCCAGACCGCGACGGGTGCCGGCACGGCCTACACCCAGGTGCTCAAGAGCGTCGGCGCCGGCCTCGAGGAGTCCGGCCAGAAGGTCACCTACGTCGAGCTCGCCCCGACGACCACCGACGACCCGCAGGCCGTCGGTGTCTCGACCCTCGGCCTGCCGCTCGTCTTCGGCGGGATGGCCACGGCCGCGCTGCTCCTGCTCGTCTACAAGGGCTCGACCCTCATGCGCTTCGTCGGTGCGACCGCCATCGCCCTGCTCGCGGGCTTCGTCGCCACCGCGATCCTCCAGCTCGGCTTCGGTGCGCTCGACGGTGACTACTGGCTGACCTCGCTGTCGATCTCCACGGGGATCCTCGCCATCTCGGCCACCGTGCTCGGTCTCGGCACGCTCGTCGGCGCCCCCGGCATCGGCATCGGTGCCGTGACGATGCTCTTCGTCGCCAACCCGCTCTCCGGCCTGGCCAACGGCCCGCAGTGGTTGCCCGGGGTCTGGGGCGAGGTCGGGCAGCTGCTGCCCGTCGGTGCGGCCGGCTCGCTGGTCCGCTCGGTCGCCTTCTTCGACGGGGGCGGCGCGATCTCGCACCTCGTCGTCCTCGCCGTGTGGATCGTCCTCGGCGTCGCGCTCGCGGGTCTCGGGGTCGCGCGGCAGGGGCGTGGCACGCACGTCGCGACGGCCGAGCGCGAGGAGGCGCTGGCCTCGGCCTGAACCCGATGTGCCATCACCGTGGCATACTTGTGGCATGGCCAAGGTCAGGGTGAGCACGACGGTTGACGCCGACCTCCTCGAGCGGGCTCGCGCGACGCACGGGGCAGCGACGGATGCGTCGCTGGTCGAGGCCTCCCTGCAGGCCCTGCTGCGCACCCACCGGGCGGCCGAGATCGACGAGGCCTACCGCAGGGCCTACCGCGAGGCACCTGCAGACCTGTCGGACGACTGGGGCGACCTCGGGTCCTTCCTCGACGAGGCGGCGAGGCGCTGAGGGTGGCACTGCCCGCGCGAGGTGAGCTGTGGTGGGCGGACCTGGCGGATGCCGGGGCCAGGCCGGTCGTGGTGCTCAGCCGGGGGGCGGCCATCACGGGTCGCCGCCGGACCCTGGTCGCGCCGTGCAGCACGGTGGTCCGCGACCTGCCGAGCGAGGTGCTCCTCGAGCCCGGCGAGGAACCGGTCGACCGTCTCTGCGCGGCACAGCTGGACGCCGTCACGGACCTGCCGGTGGCCCTCCTCGCGCGACGGCTCGGGCGACTGAGCGACGAGGCGGTGCGTCGGCTGTGCGCCGCGCTGGGGGTGGCGACCGGCTGCTCGGACTGACGTCGGCGACCTGACTCGTAGACTTCATCCGATGACCACCTACCTCGACCACGCGGCGACCACGCCGATGACTCCCGCTGCCCGGGAGGCGATGGTCGAGCAACTCGGGCTCACCGGCAATGCCTCCAGCCTCCACGGCCCCGGGCGCGACGCCCGCCGGGTCGTCGAGGAGTCGCGCGAGCGCATCGCGACCGCCCTCGGGGCCCGACCGAGCGAGATCGTCTTCACCTCCGGCGGGACCGAGGCCGACAACCTCGCCATCACCGGCTCGCTCCGTGCGGCCCGTGCGGCGGACCCCCTTCGTCATCGGGTCGTCGTGAGCGGCGTCGAGCACCACGCCGTCCTCGACGTCGTCGACCACGCGGTCGAGCACGAGGGCGCGCAGGCGACCTTCGTGGCGCCGGGGGAGTGCGGCACCGTCCAGCCCGATGCGGTGCGCGCCGCGATCGAGGAGGACCCCGCGAGCGTCGGTCTCGTCTCGGTCATGTGGGCCAACAACGAGGTCGGCACGGTCCAGGACGTCACGACGATGGCGGCGATCGCCCACGAGCACGGGCTGGCCTTCCACACCGACGCGGTCCAGGCGGCGGGCCACCTGCCCGTCGACTTCGCCGGCAGCGGCGTCGACCTGATGAGCGTCAGCGCGCACAAGTTCGGCGGGCCGCTCGGCATCGGGGCGCTCGTCGCCAAGCGCGATGCGCGGCTCGTCGCCCTGAGCCACGGGGGCGGCCAGGAGCGCGGCGTGCGCTCGGGCACGCTCGACGTGCCGGCGATCCGGGGCTTCGCCGTCGCCCTCACCGAGGCCGTCGAGCAGCGCGAGGCCGAGGCGGCGCGCGTCGGTGCCCTCCGCGACCGCTTCCTCGCCGGCACCCAGGCCCTCGACCTCGGCATCCGGGTCACCGGCTGCTGGGAGCGCGGCGACGTGACGACCCGGCTGCCGGGCAATGCCCACATCACCATCCCCGGGTGCGAGGGCGACTCCATGCTCTACCTGCTCGACGCCGCGGGCATCGCCGTCTCGACCGGCTCGGCCTGCCAGGCCGGCATCCCGCAGCCCTCGCACGTCGTGCTCGCGATGGGGCGCTCGGAGGAGGAGGCGCGCGGCTCCCTGCGCGTGTCCTTCGGCTGGACCTCGACCGAGGCCGACGTCGACGCCGTGCTCGCCGCCCCTGCCCGCAGGCCATCGCCCCGCGCGCGACGGGCCAGCGGGGGCCGCGTGATGCGCGTCGTCGCCGCGATGAGCGGGGGCGTCGACTCGGCGGTCGCCGCCTCGCGGATGATCGAGGCCGGCCACGACGTCGTCGGCGTCCACCTCGCCCTGGCCAAGAACGCCAAGACGCTGCGCGAGGGCGCTCGCGGCTGCTGCACCATCGAGGACGCCGGTGACGCGCGCCGGGTCGCCGACCGGCTCGGCATCCCCTTCTACGTCTGGGACATGGCGACCCCCTTCGCCCGGGACGTCGTCGACGACTTCGTCGCCGAGTACGAGGCCGGCCGCACGCCCAACCCCTGCCTGCGCTGCAACGAGAAGATCAAGTTCTCCGCGCTCCTCGACAAGGCGCTGGCCCTCGGCTTCGACGCCGTGGCGACCGGTCACTACGCGCAGATCGTCGACGGTCCCCACGGTCGCGAGCTGCACCGTGCGGTCGACTCCGCCAAGGACCAGTCCTATGTCCTCGGCGTGCTCGACGAGGGGCAGCTGGCGCGCGCCTTCTTCCCCCTCGGCGACACGACGAAGCCGCAGATCCGCGAGGAGGCCGCCGCGCGCGGCTTCGCCGTGGCCAAGAAGCCCGACAGCCACGACATCTGCTTCATCTCCGACGGCGACACCCGGGGCTGGCTGACCCAGCGGCTCGGCGAGCAGCCGGGCGAGATCGTCGACGAGGGCTCCGGCGAGGTCGTCGGCGAGCACCGCGGGGCCTACGGGTTCACCGTCGGCCAGCGTCGCGGGCTCGGCCTGGACCGCTCCGACCTCGACGGGCAGCCGCGCTACGTCACCCGGGTCGAGGCCGCGTCCAACCGGGTCTTCATCGGCACCGCGGACCTGCTCGGCACCGACGAGATCGAGGCCGACCACGTGCGGTGGTGCGGGCCGGCGGCCTCCGGACGGCACCGCCTCGGCGCACAGATCCGGGCCCACGGCGAGGAGATCGCGGCGACCGCCGAGGTGGTCACCGATGCTGCTGCCGAAGGAGGTCTGCGTCTCGTGGTCCGTCTCGACGAGGCCGTGCGCGGTGCCGCCCCCGGTCAGTCGATCGTCCTCTACGACGGCACCCGTGTCGTCGGGCTCGGGCGACCATCGCGCGCGCCGGGCGCGCCGCGAGGGCGAGCGCGTGACCCGGGGCGTCCGGTGTCGGGTCCTGGCCCGGC
>NZ_JBNFOF010000037.1:0-18860 GCF_057364645.1 Janibacter sp. CFPM2_SD2 | reverse complement strand
GACCGAGCCGAGCATGGCGACCGCGAGGGCCCCGCCCACGACGGGACGGCGAACGGGCGGCGCGCAGTCGGGCGCCCTTGCTCTCGGCGCGTGCGGCGCCGTGCCTGGGCGTGTAGTCGGTCGACTTCACGACACCAGCTCCTTCCATGAAACAGCCACTCACGAGGAGTGGCTGCACGCGTGCCGACGTCGTCAGGGGATCGACCCGGCCGTTATCTTTTCGAGACCTTAGCCGATGCCCTCGTGAGCGCGCAAAAGCCGGGGTGTGGATCACACCCCGGCTCCAGCGCGAAGGGGGGTCCGCCGGCTGCACCAGCCAGCGGACCCCCCTTCGTGCCGGTGGGTCAGACGTCGAGGCCCTCGAGCAGGTCCGTGACGAGCGCCGCGATCGGGCTGCGCTCGCTGCGGGTGAGGGTCACGTGGGAGAAGAGCGGGTGCCCCTTGAGCGTCTCGATGACCGCCGCGACACCGTCATGGCGACCGACCCGCAGGTTGTCGCGCTGGGCGACGTCGTGGGTGAGCACGATCTTGGAGTTCTGCCCGATGCGGGACATCACGGTGAGCAGGACGTTGCGCTCGAGGCTCTGCGCCTCGTCGACGATGACGAAGGCGTCGTGGAGGCTGCGGCCGCGGATGTGGGTCAGCGGCAGCACCTCGAGCATCTCGCGGTCGATGATCTCGTCGACGACCTCCTTCGACACGAGCGCGCCGAGGGTGTCGTGCACCGCCTGCGCCCACGGGCCCATCTTTTCCTGCTCGCTGCCGGGCAGGTAGCCGAGCTCCTGGCCGCCGACGGCGTAGAGCGGGCGGAAGACGACGACCTTGCGGTGCTGGCGCCGCTCCATGACCGCCTCGAGGCCCGCGCACATCGCCAGGGCGCTCTTGCCGGTGCCGGCCCGCCCGCCGAGGCTGACGATGCCGACGTCGGGGTCGAGGAGCAGGTCGAGCGCGATCCGCTGCTCGGCGGAGCGACCGTGCAGGCCGAAGGCGTCGCGGTCGCCGCGCACGAGCCGCACCTGCTTGTCGGCACCGACCCGACCGAGGGCGCTTCCCTTGGGCGAGAGGATCTTCAGCCCCGTGTGGCAGGGCAGCTCGGCGGCGGCGAGGTGCTCGACGCGACCGGTCTCGTAGAGGGTGTCGACCTCCTCGGCGCTCATGTCGAGCTCGGCCATACCGGTCCACCCGGAGTCGGAACGGCTCTGCTCGTGGCGGTACTCCTGGGCGTCGATGCCCACGGCCGAGGCCTTGACCCGCATCGGCAGGTCCTTGGACACGACGGTGACGTCGGCGCCCTCGAGGGAGAGGTTCTTGGCGACCGCGAGGATGCGGGTGTCGTTGTCCCCCAGGCGAAACCCGGAGGGCAGCGACATCGGGTCGGTGTGGTTGAGCTCGACGCGCAGGGTGCCGCCCTCGTCGCCGACCGGGACGGGAGCGTCGAGACGACCGGCGCTGATCCGCAGGTCGTCGAGCAGGCGCAGCGCGGTGCGGGCGAAGTAGCCCAGCTCGGGGTGGTGCCGCTTGCCCTCGAGCTCGGTGACGACGACGACCGGCAGGACGACCTCGTGCTCCTTGAAGCGCAGCATCGCCCGCGGGTCGGACAGCAGGACCGAGGTGTCCAGGACGTAGGTGCGAGGGCCTTCGTCGCGCGGCGGGAGCTCCACGGGGTCGGGCGCGCCGTCGGGCTGCGCGGCAGAGGGGGTGACGGTCTGGGTGATCAGGTCGTCCACGTCGGGCTCCTCCTGGGCGCAGCGCCGGCCGGCGCGTGCGCGCCTACTCTCCGTGCTGGTGCCGGGACCGGGCCGGTGGCGTGAGCCGGGGCCGGGTCCGGCCCCTCCTGCTGAGCAGCAGCTCCATACCTGAGGCCTCCCGAACGCGTTGCGGTCTGCAACCCGTCACGGTCAACGTACGACCGCGCCGACGCACGACCGTGCACGTCCGGGGCGTGTCGGGGGCGCGGACGGAGAAGTTCACGCGCCGGAAACCCACGTCCGTCACACCTGCCCCACGCGCCACTTCTCCCCCTTCGCCCCAACCCTGCAAAACCCTAGGGTTCTGCGGAGTTGGCCCGAGGTAACCCTGCACAACCCTGGGGTCCTGCGGAGTTGGCAGGCGGGCGAAGGGGAGGTCAGGCGCCGAAGCGGCGGTGCCGGTCGGCGTAGGCGCGCAGCGCGCGCAGGAAGTCGACCCGGCGGAACTCGGGCCAGTAGACCTCGCAGAAGTAGTACTCGCTGTGCGCGGACTGCCACAGCAGGAAGCCGGACAGGCGCTGCTCCCCCGACGTGCGGATGACGAGGTCGGGGTCGGGCTGGCCCTTGGTGTAGAGGTGCGCGCTGATGTCCTCGACGGTCAGCTCGTCGGCCACGTCGGCCAGGCTCGCGCCCTCGGCGGCCCGGGTGCGCAGCAGGGAGCGGACGGCGTCGGCGATCTCCTGGCGCCCGCCATAGCCCACGGCGACGTTGACGATCAGCCCCTCGACCTCGGCGGTCTCCTCCTCGGCGCGACGCAGCGCGGCCGCGGTCTGGACCGGGAGCATGTCGAGCGCCCCGGCCGCGTGCAGCTGCCAGCGCCCGGCGGCGGCGAGGTCGGCGACGAGCCCTCGATGATCCGCAGCAGCTTGTCGAGCTCCTGCGGCGGGCGGGTGAGGTTGTCGGTCGACAGCAGCCACAGCGTGACGACCTCGACACCAGCGTCCTCGCACCACTCGAGGAAGCTGCCGACATTGGCCGCGCCGGCACGATGGCCGTCGTCGGCGTTGCCGCCGCGGCCTTGGCGAAGCGCCGGTTGCCGTCGACGATCATCCCGACGTGGCGCGGCACCGAGGCCGCGTCGAGCTGGGCCACGAGGCGGCGCTCGTAGGCGGTGTACAGCGGGTTGCGCACTCGCGGGTCCCTTCCTGGCGCGGATCGTCGCGCCCAACCTACCGCCGGTGCGTGTGCCCCCTCACAGGGGCGCTCTCGCGGGGGTCGCGGCATGGTCAACCTACGGCTGCGTAGGTTACCGTCGTCGTCATGGATTCACCCCGCGCGGAGATCAAGGAGCTCGCCGACGACGTCGGCGAGCACGTCGACGCCTTCGTCGAAGCGGTCAAGCCGCACCTGCGCGGATGGCTCCATCTCGTGACCGCTCCCCTCGCCCTCGTCGGCGGCCTCGTCCTCACCTCGATGGCGCCGACCCAGGGCGGGCGCATCGCCGCGATGGTCTTCACCATCACCGCTGGCCTGCTCTTCGGCACCTCCGCGGTCTACCACCGCGGGCGCTGGGGCGGGCGCCTCGCCGGCGCGCTGCGCCGGTGGGACCACGCCAACATCTTCCTCATCATCGCCGGGAGCTACACCCCCTTCGCGCTGATGCTGCCGCGCACCCAGGCGATCACGCTGCTCGTCATCGTCTGGAGCGGCGCGATCATCGGCGTGCTCTTCCGCGTGCTGTGGGTCGGCGCACCGCGCTGGCTCTACGTGCCGGTCTACGTCGCCCTCGGCTGGGTCGCCGTCTTCTACATCAAGCCGCTGCTGACCCACGGCGGCTGGACGATCCTCGCCTTCGTCGTCGCGGGCGGCGCGCTCTACACCGCCGGCGCCGTCGTCTACGGCCTCAAGCGGCCCAACCCGTCACCGCGGTGGTTCGGCTTCCACGAGATTTTCCACGCGCTGACGGTGCTGGCCTTCATCTCACACTTCGTCGCCGCGACGCTCGCCCTCTTCGGGCCGATCGCCAACTCCTGACGGGTCGGCCTCCGCGTCGGCCTCCCCCTCGTCGGACCCGTCGGCCGCGCGCGTCGCCTTCGTCTCCTCCGCCCGACGCCGGGCCTCCTCGGCCCGGTCACGCTCGGCGAGGTTGATCCGCCGCAGCCGGGTGAACATGCTGCGCATGAGCAGCCACAGCGCGAGCGCCAGGACGAAGAAGGCGACGAAGGCCCACCAGCCGGGGCCGACCTCGGTGCTCGGGGTGTTCACTCCCACTCCCTCACGGTCGGGGCGGTCCGGGTGTCGTGCACCGCGGTCAGGTCGTTGCGGGTGGCCAGGGCGTCGGCCTCGGCGAGGCTCGCCGGCACCCCCGCGAAGAGGTCGTCCTCGGGCAGCGAGGTCTCGACGAGGCTGATCGCCAGCTCGTACTCCTCGGTGGGCCACAGGTCGGCCTGCACGTCGTTGGGCACGGCGAAGAAGAAGCCGTCGGGGTCGATCTGCGTCGCGTGCGAGCGCAACGCCTCGTCGCGGGCGTCGAAGAAGTCGGAGCACTGCACCCACGTGGTGAGGGTGCGCTGCGGGCGCCCCTCGGCGCGCTTGATCCAGTCGACGAAGGGGGACTCCTGCCCCTTCGCCACGAGCGCCTCGTGGAAGGCGTGGATCCGGTCGATGCTGAAGCCGCCGATGTAGTAGAGCTTGAGCGGCTGCCACGGCTCCCCCGCGTGCGGGAAGGCCTCGGGGTCGCCGGCCGCCTCGAAGGCCGCGACGCTCACCCGGTTGGTCATCACGTGATCCGGGTGCGGGTAGCCGCCGTTCTCGTCATAGGTCGTGATCACGTGCGGGCGGAAGCGACGGATCTCGCGCACGAGCGCCTCGGTCGCGACGTCGAGCGGCTCGCGGTAGAAGCAGCCGTCGGGCAGCGACGGCAGCGGGTCGCCCTCGGGCAGGCCGGAGTCGACGAAGCCGAGCCAGGTGTGCTGCACGCCGAGCGCCGCCTGGGCGCGGGCCATCTCCTGGCGGCGCACCTCGACGATGTCGCGCTGGATGTGCGGGTCGTCCTTGAGCTTGGGGTTGAGCACGTCGCCGCGCTCACCGCCCGTGCACGTCACGACGAGCACCTCGGCGCCGTCGTGGACATAGCGGGCAGTCGTCGCCGCGCCCTTGCTCGACTCGTCGTCGGGGTGCGCGTGCACGGCCATGAGCCTGAGTGCTTCCACTGCTGGGGTCCTCCCGGGGAGGTGCGCCGCGCGGGCCGGTGTGCCGGCGCGGTCTGGAGTCACGGACAATGGACCCATCCTCTCACCGCGCACCGACTGGTCCGACGACAGCCGGTGCCGCCCCCTTCGTCCGCAGGAGCCGTCATGACCACCGCCTCCCCCGAGAGCCAGTCGGCCTGGGACCCGGAGCAGGAGGAGGCCAGCGCCGAGGCCAACCCCGCACGGGGACAGCGGCGCTGGTGGGTCATCGGGATCGTCTTCGTCGTCGTCGCGACGCTGCTCACGGTGTGGTTCGGCGTCTCGAGCACGCGGGGCGCCGTGACGACGACCGACATCGGCTTCGAGCGCACGAGCGAGCGCCAGATCGTCATGATCTTCGAGGTCACCCGGCCCGAGGGCACGGCGCTCTCGTGCACGATCACGGCGATGGACGGCCAGTACGGGCGGGTCGGGACCAAGGAGCAGGCCGTGCCCGCGGCCGACGAGCGGACCACCCGCGTGCGGGCCGCGGTGCGCACGACGACGCGGGCCGTGACGGCCACCGTCCAGGGCTGCACCGCGGTGGACTGACACCTGCATCTGCGTCGACTTGGCGGTACACTGGTCCTTTACCGCAACCGTGGGTCTGGACCGATCGGTCCAGACCTTTGTGCATCACCGGACGATCCGGGGCACCTCGGTTCACCGTCCGTGGGGGTCGAAGCAGATCCTGCACGGCTACACAGCAAGGAGAGATCCGTGACCCAGACCGCGTCCACCGCGTCGTACCTGACCGAGGAGGCGTACGAGCGACTCCAGGCCGAGCTGCGTGAGCTCTCGGGCCCGGGTCGCGTCGAGATCGCCAAGCGCATCGAGGCCGCCCGCGAGGAGGGCGACCTCAAGGAGAACGGTGGCTACCACGCCGCCAAGGAGGAGCAGGGCAAGATGGAGGCCCGCATCCGCCAGCTCAAGCAGATCCTCGACACCGCCATCGTCGGCGAGGCCCCGCCGGACGACGGTGTCGTCGAGCCCGGCATGGTCGTCACCGTCGAGCTCTTCGGCGACGAGGAGACCTTCCTCCTCGGCTCCCGCGAGATCGCCGACGGCAGCGACAGCATCGACGTCTACTCCGAGCAGTCCCCGCTCGGCGGCGCGATCAACGGCAAGAAGGTCGGCGAGACCGCCACCTACGACGCCCCCAACGGCAAGACCATCGAGGTCAAGATCCTGTCGGCGAAGCCCTACCAGGCCTGACGCCACAGGGCTCCGCACGAAGGGGAGGTCCCGACCAGCCGGTCGGGACCTCCCCTTCGTCATGTCGTGGTCAGGGCAGCGGCGGCAGCCACCGGCCCGGGTCGCGCCAGTCGTCCGGCAGCTGCGCCCGGTCGACGTCCCGCGGGTCGAGGGGGACGTCGGAGCGGAGGAAGGCGCCGTTGTTCTCCGCAGGCAGCGGCTCGACCCGCGCCGGCGGCTCGACGGGGAGGTCGGAGCGACGGAAGGCCGGCAACGGCTCGACCCGCGCAGGCGGCTCGAAGCGCGAGCCGCCCGGCGACGTCGGGTCGAGGATCTCGCCGTCATCGACCAGCCCCGGGGGCACGGCGATCGGGTGGATGCGCAGCGGGGCCGGGACCACCGGGGTGGAGCGCTCGAAGGCGAGCCCGCTGTCACCGGAGTGGCCTCGCCCGCGACCACTGCCGCCCCCGGTGAAGATGCCGGAGGCGCGGCGCTGGGTCTCTGCCTCGTCGGCGAGCCGTCGGCTCTGCTGTCGCAGCGCACCCTCGGCGTCGTCGAGGCTGCGGTGCGCGATCCGCCAGTCCTTCGCGAACTTCTCGAAGTCGGGCCCCTCCCAGAGGGCCCGCAGACGCTGGAGCAGGACGGCCCCGCGGTCGCCGACGGCGGCGATGCTCTCGCCCTGCCGTCGCAGGGCCACGGCGGTGTCGTCGAGCTGCTCGACGTCCGCCCCATGGCTGATGTGCCGCACGCGCCGGCCTCCCTTCGCTGTCGGGACCACCCTAGGCAGTCCCGGCGTGCTCCCCCAATGGGGAGGACTCCCCTCAGGTGCGGGTGAGAGGATGTGGGCATGTTCGGTCGTGCGATCCCGCCCATGCCCAGCGCCGAGAGCGCCCTGCCGGGCCGCGCGGAGCGCCCCTTCACCGTGCCGACGACGCACGCGGTGCTCGGGACGCCCCTCGAGGGTCCGTGGCCCGAGGGCACCGAGGTGCTCCACGTCGCGATGGGCTGCTTCTGGGGCGCGGAGCGGATCATGTGGCAGCTGCCGGGCGTCGTGACGACGGCGGCCGGTTACATGGGCGGCTTCACGCCCCACCCGACCTACGAGGAGACCTGCACCGGCCTGACCGGTCACACCGAGAGCGTCCTCGTGGCCTACGACCCCGAGCGCACGCGGCCGGAGCTGCTGCTCAAGGCCTTCTGGGAGAACCACGACCCGACGACGCCGGACCGCCAGGGCAACGACGTCGGCACGCAGTACCGCTCGGCGATCTACTGGACCACCGAGGAGCAGCGCGCGGCCGTCGAGGCGACGGCCGCGGCCTTCGGCGAGGAGCTGCGGCGGCACAACCTGCCGCCGGTCGTCACCGAGATGCGACCTGCGAGCGAGGCCGGCACCTTCTGGTACGCCGAGGACTACCACCAGCAGTACCTGCACAAGAACCCCGGCGGCTACTGCAACCACGGCCCCAACGGCCTGACCTGCCAGGTCGGCATCCTGCGTCAGGACGAGGTCCCCAGCCAGGAGTCGGTGCTGGGCCGCGACGCCTGACCCCGGTCACCTGCCGCGGAGCCGACGCCACCACCGACGACGCGAAGGGGGCGGCCCCGGGGCTCCTCCACTGCCGGGGAGAGCGCCTGCTCCTCGCGCAGCCGACGCCATGCCGCGACCATCTGCTCGACGTCGACCGTCGGGGCCAGCGGTGGCGCCGTCGGCCCGAAGGTCGGGCGCCGGCGCTCGTCGAGCACGCGCTGGTTGAAGTCGCGCAGCAGCTCGCGCACGTCGGCCTCGTGGCGCTCGTCGACGAGGGACTGCGGGTAGCCGGCGGCCTCGCGTCGCAGCTGCAGCGCGGGCGGCAGCGCGTCGCTGCTGTCGAGCCCCTCGCGGGCCATCATCCCCTTGACCCACCAGTCAGGGTCGCTGCTCTCGATCCCGCGCAGGGGCCGGCCGGCGCCGGGCAGGTCGTCGAACTCCCCGCGCTCGGTGGCCTCACGGATCTGACGCTCGATCCACCCTTCGTACGGCGGTACTCCCATGCCCCCAGTGTGGCCCGGGCTCACTCCCCGCGGGCGGAGACGACCACGACGTCGCGGTCGGCGGCGACCCAGGCGTCGACCTGCCATCCCTCGGGACCGGCGAGGGTCACGGGGTCGAGCTCGGCGCTGTCGACCTCGTCGCGCACCACGTCGACGACGTCCATCTGCGGACCGGGGTCCGACGACGCCTGCGATCGAAGGGAGTCGGCCACCTCCGGCTCGACGGTCACTGCGGCGTCGATCCAGTAGGTCGAGGGGCCGGGGGCGGTCCGGTCGCCGCCGAGGGTGCCGGACTGCCACGTCGCCGACACCGGGTCACCGAGGTCGGGGAATCGCGATGTCAGCGGCTCGAGGTCGGTGCGGGTGCCGCGCTCGTCGACGCTCTTGGTCGGCTCCGTGGGCGGCTGCGGCCCGCTGCCCCCTCCGCACCCGGCGAGGGCGAGGAGGGGCGGCGAGGAGCAGGCCGACGGTGCGCACGTCAGAGGCTGGCGGCCAGCTCGGTGCCCTGGCGGATCGCGCGCTTGGCGTCGAGCTCGGCGGCGACGTCGGCGCCACCGATGACGTGCACGTCGACCCCCTTCGCCTGCAGCGGCTCGACGAGGTCACGCACGGACTCCTGACCGGTGCACACGACGACGTTGTCGACCTCGAGCAGGCGCGGCTTGCCGTCGACGGTGATGTGCAGACCGTTGTCGTCGATGCGCTCGTAGGCGGCGCCGGTGATCTGGTGGACGCCCTTGGCCTTGATGGCCGCGCGGTGCACCCAACCGGTCGTCTTGCCCAGGCCGGCGCCGATCTTGCTCTCCTTGCGCTGGACGAGGTAGACGGTGCGCGGCGAGGCGGCGGGGTGGGCCTCCTTGAGCCCACCACGGTCGGCGGACAGCGGGTCGACGCCCCACTCGTCCTGCCACTCCTTGAGGTCCAGAGTCGGCGACTCGACGGTCGTCAGCAGCTCGGTGACGTCGACACCGATGCCGCCGGCGCCGATGACGGCGACCCGCTCGCCGATCTCGCGGGTGCCCAGGACCGCCTCGGGATAGGTGACGACCATCGGGTGGTCGATGCCCTCGATCTCGGGGACGCGTGGCGTCACACCGGTCGCGAGGACGACCTCGTCGAAGCCCGCGAGGCGTCGGCGCCGACCCGGGTGCCCAGGTGCACGGTCACGTCACGCCGCTCGAGCTCGCCGCGGAAGTAGCGGATCGTCTCGGCGAACTCCTCCTTGCCCGGGATGCGCATGGCGAGCGCGAACTGGCCGCCGATGTCGTCGCCGGCCTCGAAGAGCTCGACCGCGTGACCCCGCTCGGCCGCGGACACCGCCGCGGACAGACCCGCCGGGCCACCGCCGACGACGGCCACCCGCTTGCGACGGGCGGTGGGCGACAGGACGAGCTCGGTCTCGTGGCCGGCGCGGGGGTTGACCAGGCAGCTGGCGACCTTGCGCTGGAAGGTGTGGTCGAGGCAGGCCTGGTTGCAGCCGATGCACGTGTTGATCCGCTCGCTCTGCCCCGCAGCGGCCTTCGTGCCCCACTGGGGGTCGGCGAGCCACGGGCGCGCCATCTGGACGAGGTCGGCGTGACCGGCCGCGAGGACCTGCTCGGCCTGGTCGGGCATGTTGATCCGGTTGCTCGTGACGACCGGGATGTCGACGTGCGGGCGCAGCCGCTCGGCGACCTCGGTGAAGGCCATCCGCGGCACCGACGTGACGATCGTCGGCACCCGCGCCTCGTGCCAGCCGATGCCGGTCGACAGGATCGTCGCGCCGGCCGCCTCGATCTCGGTGGCCAGGGCGAGGATCTCCTCCCAGGTCTGGCCGCCCTCGACGAGGTCGAGGATCGACAGCCGGTAGATGACGATGAAGTCCTCGCCCACCGCTGCGCGCACGGCGCGCACGATCTCGGTGGCGATGCGACGTCGGTTGGCCGGCGTGCCGCCCCAGCCGTCGGTGCGCTGGTTGGTCCGCGGCGCGAGGAACTGGTTGATGAAATAGCCCTCGGAGCCCATGACCTCGACGCCGTCGTAGCCGGCGGAGCGGGCGAGCTCCGCGGCCCGGGCGAAGGCACGGATCTGGCGGCGAACGCCCTTCTCGCTCAGGCCGCGTGCGGCGAAGGGGGTGATCGGCGACTTCCCGGACGAGGCCGAGACGGAGTAGGGGTGATAGGCGTAGCGGCCTGCGTGGAGGATCTGCAGCGCGATCTTGCCGCCCTCGCGGTGCACGGCGTCGGTGATCTGGTGGTGCCGCCGAGCCTCGCGGCTCGTCGTGAGCTTCGAGGCGAAGGGGTAGAAGCTGCCCTCGATGTTCGGCGCGAAGCCGCCGGTCACGATGAGCCCGGCTCCCCCCTTCGCCCGCTCGGCGTAGAAGGCCGCGAGCCGCTCGAAGTTGCTCGCCCGGTCCTCGAGGCCGGTGTGCATCGACCCCATGATCGTGCGGTTGCGCAGGGTCGTGAAGCCCAGGTCGAGCGGCGAGAAGAGCGTGGGGTAGTCGGTCATCGTGGTCCTTCGTGCGAGTGCCGTGCGTCGAGCCGACCGTACCCATGACGACGGGGGTGTCGCACCGCTCGTTGGCTTTGTCACCTCGGGATGACACAGTTGGGCCCACGACCGGCCACACGAGGAGAGTCATGGCAGAGCTGGGACGCATCGTCGGCAAGGCCGCGCTGGGGGCCGCTGGCACCGCCGCAGCCAGCGCGACGCTCGCCGGTCTCGGCTACGGCCTGATCCAGGCCGAGGCCAGGATCACCCGCAAGATCGTCGGCAACCCCTTCGACGGGGCGCCCGACGACGACGGCGTCTACGGCGCCGCGCCGGGCGAGCCGGTGCAGCTGCTCGTCCTCGGTGACTCGACCGCCGCGGGCATGGGTGCGGACAACCGCTACCAGACCATCGGGGCGATCCTGTCGACCGGTCTCGCCGCGATCATGGGCCGGCCGGTGGAGCTGACCAACGAGGCCGTCGTCGGCGCGGAGTCGTCCGACCTCAGCGCCCAGCTGTCCAGGGCGCTCGCCCGGGTCGACCAGCCCGACGTCGCGGTCATCCTCATCGGCGCCAACGACGTCACCCACCGCATCGACCGGGCGGTGTCCGTGCAGCACCTCGAGCGCACCGTGCGCTACCTGCGCACCCTCGACGTCCCGGTCGTCGTCGCGACCTGCCCCGATCTCGGCACGGTCGAGCCGGTGCCCTTCCCGCTCAACAAGCTGCTGCGCCAGTGGAGCCGCGAGCTCGCCGCCGCCCAGACCGTCGCGGCCGTCGCCGCCGGGGCACGGACCGTGTCGGTCGGCGACCTGCTCGGGCCGGAGTTCGCCGCCAGTCCGTCGATCATGTTCAGCCAGGACCGCTTCCACCCCTCGGCCGCGGGCTATGCCCGGGTGGCCTCGGCGCTGCTGCCGTCGGTGGCCGCCGAGGTCGACGCGTGGCCCGAGGGCGCGACCCACGACTCCGAGCCGGAGGCGGCACGTGGCGAGGGCATCGGCGCCCTCGACGACGCCGCCGAGCGGGCGGCCTCCTCCCCCGGCACCGAGGTCGGCCCCGCCGAGCTGCGCGGCCGCAGCCACGGCCCCCGCGGCCCCTGGGCCATGCTCCGCCGCCGCGGCGAGCACGAGGTCACGGACGTCTGAGCCCGGGTGTGCCTCCGGCTCCCTGATGTCCGCATCTCCTCAAGGAAATGCGGAGGTGTGGGCGCGGGTCAGGCCCAGGTCAGGCGAAGGGAGGCGAGCCGCTGCGCGAGGTCCGCGGGTTCCCCTTCGGCCCGGCAGACGTCGAAGACGACCACCCGCAGCTGGTCCATGACCACGGCCGGGCCGAGGTCGGGCAGCGGCTCGCCCGCGAGGTCGGCCATGAGCTCGTGCACGCCCGCAACGCGCTCGGCCGCGCGGTCCAGCGGCAGCTGCTGCCACCTGCGGACCACGCGGCCGAGCTCGGTCGCGACGTCGTCGGTCACTCCGAGCGCAGGCGCCCCAGAAGGCGCAGGATCTCGAGGTAGAGCCACACGAGGGTGACGACGAGGCCGATCGCCAGGTGCCAGCCGTAGCTCTGCGGAGCACCCGTGCGGATCGCGGTCTCGATGTTGTCGAAGTCGAGGGCCAGGGTGACCGCGGCCAGACCCGTCGCGAAGAGCGAGATCCCGATGCCGATCACGCCGCTGCCGCCGAAGCCGAAGGGGCCACCGCCGAAGAAGAGCATGTAGCCGAGGTTGATCATCGCGAAGACGAAGTAGCCGACGAGCGCCATCGAGACGATCGCGCGGAACTTCTGGGTCACCTTGATGATCCCGGTCGTGTAGAGCGCGAGCATCGCACCGAAGACGCACAGGGTCGCCAGGACGGCCTGGACGACGATGCCCTCGAAGATCGGGGTGCCCGGCGGGTCGAAGACGACCGCATAGCTCTGGCTGATCGCCCCGACGAAGAGGCCCTCGAAGACCGCGTAGACGACCGCCAGGGGCGCACTGAGCGGCTTGCGGCGGAACATGATGAACAGGCCCATGCCGAGGGTGCCGACGAGACCGACTCCCCAGGCCGCGGTACCCAGGGCCGGGACCTGGCTGGCCGCGACCCACGCGGCAGCAGCCACGGCGATGAGCACTCCGAAGAGCACACCGGTGCGCACGAGGACGTCGTCGAGGGTCAGCGAGCGACCGCCGCCGCCCCAGCCGCCCATGCCCTGGCCGGTGTCGGGCTGGCCGAAGCCGGGCTGCGGCTGGCCGTAGGGCTGCTGACCGTACTGCTGCGGCTGGCCGTAGGCCTGGCCCTGCTGGGGCGCGTACCCCTGCTGGCCGTAGCCCTGCTGCTGGCCGTACTGCTGCTGGGGCGCTTGCCCCGTGTCACGGAAGCCGGCGTAGCCGCGCTGGGCGTCCTGCTCGACCCGGCCGAGGATCGGGTTGCTCATCGTCTGCTCCTGATGGGGCTGGCACGGCACGTCTGCCGCTGAGGTGTCACCAGACTAAGCGGTCGACATGAGGCTGGTGTTCCCGGATCCACAGGCCGTTGCCGGATCGCAGGCGATGCGCCCGGAAGCGCACCTCTGCAGCGAACCCGTCAGGTGGTCGCCTGGTGCTGCATGCCGGTCGGGATGCAGCACCAGACGACCACCTGAGGGTGTGGGGCGGGTCAGCCCAGGCCGTCGAGCGCCTGCTCGAGGTCGGCGAGCAGGTCGGAGACGTCCTCGATGCCGACGGACAGACGCACCAGGTCGTCGGGCACCTCGAGCATCGAGCCGGCGGTCGACGCGTGGGTCATCGCCCCCGGGTGCTCGATGAGCGACTCGATGCCGCCGAGCGACTCGGCGAGGGTGAAGATCTCGGTCCGCGCACACAGCTGCTGCGCGGCCTCGCGCCCACCGGCCATGCGCACCGAGATCATCCCGCCGAAGCGGGACATCTGACGGGCCGCGACCTCGTGGCCCGGGTGCTCGGGCAGCCCCGGGTAGAGGATCGAGGTGATCTCCGAGCGCGTCGACAGCAGGTCGACGACCGCCTCGGCGTTGTCGCAGTGCCGGTCCATCCGCACGCCGAGCGTCTTGATCCCGCGCATCGTCAGGTAGGCGTCGAAGGGTCCGGGGACGCCGCCGGAGCCGTTCTGCAGGAAGGCGACGTCGGCGTCGATCTGCTCGTCGTCGGTGACGAGCAGGCCACCGACGACATCGCTGTGGCCGCCGAGGTACTTCGTGCTCGAGTGGAGCACCACGTCGGCACCCCGCGAGAGCGGCTGCTGCAGGTAGGGGCTGGCGAAGGTGTTGTCGACGACCAGCCGCGCACCGCCCGCGTGGGCGACCTCGGCGACGGCCTCGATGTCGCCGATGTTGAGCAGCGGGTTGGTCGGGGTCTCGAGCCACACGAGCTTCGTCGTCGGGCGCATCGCCGCGCGGATCGCGTCGACGTCACCGACCGGCGCCGGCGTGTGCTCGATCCCCCACTGGGAGAAGACCTTGTCGATGAGCCGGAAGGTGCCGCCGTAGGCGTCGTCGGGGATGACGAGGTGGTCCCCGGGACGAAGGGAGGCCCGCAGGATCGCGTCGGTCGCGGCCATGCCGGAGGCGAAGGCACGACCGAAGGTGCCGGACTCGATGGACGCGGCATTGGCCTCGAGGGCCTGCCGGGTCGGGTTGCCGGTGCGCGCGTACTCGAAGCCGCCGCGCATGCCGCCGACGCCGTCCTGGGCGAAGGTCGAGCTGGCGTAGATCGGGACGTTGACCGCGCCCGTCAGCGGGTCGGGCTCGTAGCCGGCATGGATCGCCCGGGTGGCGAATCCCTGGGTCGCGTGCGCGTCGGCCGCGCTCTTGCGCTCGGACATGGTCAGCCCTTCGCTCGGTGGGACAGGTGGCCCAGCAGGTCCTGCCGGGTGATGACGCCGAGGGGCTTGCCGCCCTCGACGACGAGCAGCGCGTCGGCCTGCTCGAGCGCCTCGGTCGCGGCCGAGACGGGCTCGGCGGCACCGATCTGCGGCAGCTTGGCGCCCATGTGCGCGCTCACCGGGTCGGCGAGCGAGGCGTGCCCCTCGAAGACCGCGGTGAGCAGGTCGCGCTCGGTGACCGCCCCGGCCACCTCGCCGATGACGACCGGCGGCTCGGCGCCGACGACGGGCATCTGCGAGACGCCGTACTCGCGCAGGATGTCGATGGCCTCGCGGATCGTCTCGTTGGGGTGGGTGTGGACGAGGTCGGGCAGCTCGCCGCCCTTGCCGCGGAGGACCTCGCCGACGGTGGCGTCACTCCCTTCGTCGCCGGGCAGGAAGCCGTAGGAGGCCATCCAGTCGTCGTCGAAGATCTTGGCCAGGTAGCCGCGACCACCGTCGGGCAGCAGGACGACGATCTTGGCGTCGGGGCCCTCGCGCTCGGCGACGCGCAGCGCGGCGACGACCGCCATGCCGCTGGAGCCACCGACGAGCAGCCCCTCCTCGCGAGCCAGGCGGCGGGTCATGGCGAAGGCCTCGGCGTCGTCGACCGCGATGACCTCGTCGGGCACGGAGGGGTCGTAGGCGCCGGGCCACATGTCCTCGCCGACGCCCTCGACGAGGTAGGGGCGGCCGGTGCCGCCGGAGTAGACCGAGCCCTCGGGGTCGGCGCCGATGATCTTGACCCGGCCCTCGCTGATCTCCTTGAGGTAGCGGCCGGTGCCGGTGATCGTGCCGCCGGTGCCGATGCCGGCGACGAGGTGCGTGATCTGACCGTCGGTCTGCTCCCAGATCTCCGGGCCGGTGCTCTCGTAGTGCGCCAGCGGCCCGTTGTCGTTGAAGAACTGGTTGGGCTTCCACGCCCCGTCGATCTCCGCGGTCAGCCGGTCGCTCACCGAGTAGTAGCTGTCGGGGTGGTCGGGCGCGACGGAGGTCGGCACGATCTGCACCTCGGCGCCGTAGGCGCGCAGCACGTCGATCTTGTCCTTGCCGACCTTGTCGGGGCAGACGAAGATGCAGCGGTAACCACGCTCCTGCGCGACGAGCGCCAGCCCCACGCCGGTGTTGCCGGAGGTCGGCTCGACGATGGTCCCGCCGGGCTTGAGCTCACCGGAGGCCTCGGCCGCGTCGATGAGCTTGCGCGCGATGCGGTCCTTGATGCTGCCGCCGGGGTTGAGGTACTCGACCTTGGCCGCGACCAGCCCGGACCCCTCGGGGGCGACGGAGGTGAGCCTGACCAGCGGGGTGTTGCCGATCAGGTCGGAGATGTTGTCTGCGATCTGCATGTCCGCATCGTGGCACGGATCACCAGCACCCGACACCGCGGTCCCCGCCCCCGCCGATCAGTCGATCTGCCCGACCGGCGTCCGCTTCTCCGCCTGGAAGGCGTCCTCGGTGCGACCGCGCGCCCAGTAGCCCGAGATCGAGATCGCCTCGCGGGGCACGCCCCGGTCCTTGAGGACCCGGCGCACCGCCTTGATCGACTCGCGCTCCCCGTGGGCGAAGACCTGGACGCCGTCGCGCCAGTCGACACCGTCGACCGCGCGGGCCAGGAAGTCGACGTCGTCCGTGGCCGGGTTGACGAGCCACTGCACGTCGACGTGCTCCGGAGCGCGAAGGGGGATGACGTCCCCCGGGTCCTCCACCTCGAGCAGGGCGACACCGCTCGCGCCGGCAGGCATCGCCTCGAGCGAGGCGGCGATGGCCGGCACGGCCGAGAGGTCACCGGCGAGCAGGTGCCAGTCGGCCTCCGGGTCGGGGGCGTAGCCGCTGCCCGGCCCCATGAGGACGATGCGGTCTCCCCCCTTCGCCTGCTGGGCCCAGGGACCGGCGTAGCCGACGTCGCCGTGCGTCACGAAGTCGATGGTCAGCAGGCGCGCCTCGCGGTCGACCGCGCGCACGGTGTAGGTGCGGGTGATCGGGTCCCCGTCGGTGTCGGTGAAGCGCAGCTTGACGTAGGCATCGGTGTGCTCGGCCGCGCCGAAGTCCGCCAGCGAGTCGCCGGTGAGGACGACGCGCACGAGGTGCGGGCCCACGCGCTCGGTGGAGACGACGGTCAGCTCGTGCTGGGGGCGCGGCGGGCGGGCGGGACGATCAGGAGAAGCCATGAACTGAGGCTACCCTTACCGGTTCGGGAGCCGGTCCCGGGGTGCCGCTACGCTGTCCGGGCTGCCCCGGCTGGGACCGCCCCGCACGGGCAGCGACGCACGCGGGCGTAGGCCAACTGGCGAGCCGGGGAACTTAAAATTCCTGTCGAACGTGTGGGTTCGAATCCCACCGCCCGCACTCCCCCGCCACCCCGGATCGATGTATCCGGGTGCGCTGGGAGTCACCCTCGTACATCGACCCGATGGCCGTGAGGTCAGGCGGACTCGTCCTCGACGACGACGGGCCGCACGACCGACTGGGCGATCCCGTCGAGGATGTCGTGCTCGGAGACGGTGACGACGAGGTCGGGGCCGTTGGCGCCGCGGCCGCTCGAGGACCTCCCACCAGATGAGGGCGCCGGCGCCGATGACGTCGACCCGCCCCGGGTGCATGAAGGGCTGGGCCGCACGCTCGGCGCGGGTGCTGAGGATGAGCCGCTCGCAGGCGACCATCACCTCGTCGACGGAAATCTGCGCCAGGTGGATCGCCTCGCGGTCGTAGGAGGTCAGACCGAGCGCCAGGGCCGCGACGGTCGTTACGGAGCCCGCGAGCCCGACCACGGTCATCACGCCGCCGAGACCCACCTCGGCCTCCGCGACGTCGAGCGCCTCGGCGATGTCGTAGCGCGCCGCGTCGATGACCTCCTGGGTCGGGGGGTCGGTGCGGTGGTGCCGCTCGGTCAGCCGCACGGAACCGATGTCGAGCGAGGCGCCGGCGATGACGTCGTGGGTGCCGCGGACGATCTCGGTCGAGCCGCCGCCGATGTCGGCGACGAGATACGGCCCCTCGAATCCGGCCTCGGCCAGCCCGGAGGTGGCGCCGGCGAAGCTCAGCGAGGCCTCCTCGGCACCCGTGATGACCTCGGGCATGACGTCGAGCTCGCCGAAGGCCTCACGGACCCCGGCGACGAAGTCGTGGGAGTTGTCCGCGTCGCGCGAGGCCGAGGTCGCGACGAAGCGCACCTTGCCCGCTGGCACGCCGTGATCGTGGCACTGCTGCGCGTACTCGCGGCACATCCCGAGGGTGCGCTCGAGCGCCTCGGGGTCGAGCCGGCCGGTGCGGTCCACACCCTGCCCGAGACGCACGACCTCGGCGCGGCGCAGCACCTCGGTGAGCGCTGGCGGCGCGTCCTCCGGCCCCTGCTCGTCGGCGTCCGCGATGAGCAGGCGGATGGAGTTGGTCCCGCAGTCGATCGCTGCGACCCTCATGCGTCGCTCCCTTCGTCCGTGCTGACGCACGGGCTGGCGTGCCACCACTCGGGCAGCAGGTCGAGGGCCTCGTCACCCAGGGGGTTGACCCCGGGGCCGGCGGCCAGTGAATGGGCGACGAGCACGTGCAGGCACTTGACGCGGGTCGGCATGCCGCCGGCCGAGATGCCGTCGATCTCGGGGACGTCGCCGAGCTCCGCGCGCCGGGCGAGGTAGTCCTCGTGGGCCGCGCGGTAGCGCGCGGCGAGGTCCTCGTCGTCGAGCAGGCGCTGCGACATCTCCGCCATGAGACCGCTCGACTCGAGCGTCGAGATCGGGCCGGTGAGACGCGGGCAGGTCGCGTAGTAGGTCGTGGGGAAGGGCGTGCCTCCCGGCAGGCGCGGCTCGGTGCGCAGCACCGTCGGGCCGCCGCACGGGCAGCGGTGGGCGACCTCCGCCGTGGCGCGCGCGGGGGCGGCCGAGCTGGCGGTGGACGGTCTCGAGGTCCTGCGGGTCGACGCGGTCGAGGTCGTTACCCAGGTCGTCGCGGCTCACTGCGCCGAGGTGGGGTCGTCGGCCGCGGCCACGGACGAGGCGACCTGCTCGTACCAGGGCTGCGTGGACGGCGCCGTCACGGCGCCGGTCTCGGGGTCGACCGCGGGGTCGTCACCGGCTGGATCGATCACGGTGTAGGTCCTCTCCCCCGGCTTGACGAACTTCAGCCGCTTGCGCGCCTGGGCCTCGACGTACTCGTCGGTCTCCCACAGGTCGCGCTGGCGCTCGAGGTCCTGGACGTTGTCCTCCTGAGCCGCGACCTGCTCCTGCAGGGTCGCGAGGCGCTGACGCTGGTCGTACCAGGACTTGCCGGTCGGCACGAGCATGACGCCGAGGAGCAGGAGGAGCGAGCCGACGACGACCCAGCGCTTCGTCGACATGACCGCGCGGCGCTGCTGCGCCTCGCGGCCGGCGCCGCTGCGGGGGACGCGTGCG
>NZ_JBNFOF010000036.1:0-19339 GCF_057364645.1 Janibacter sp. CFPM2_SD2 | reverse complement strand
GTCGCGGCCGCTCGGTCCGCGGCGCGCAGGGGGGTGGGCTCGGAGCCGTCGGCGTGCGCGGCCGGGACCCCGAGGGTGAGGAGGACGCCTGCAGCGGCGCCGGCGGTCATCAGGCGGACGAAGGGGGTCATCGTCAGGCTCCGATCCGGGAGAGCGAGTGCGTCCACGAGAAGTTCCAGTTGTCGAGGTAGTAGGAGTACGCGCCGACGTTGAGCCGCTGGCTGCTCGGCCACGGGTCGTACCACTCGATCGTCGAGTCGCTCGGGCGATAACCGCTGATGACCATCATGTGGCCGCCGCCGGAGCTCCACTGGATGCGCGTGAGGACGGGGCGGTTGCCCTGGATCTCCGACGAGATGCCGGAGTAGCTCAGGCGCCCGTTGATGTAGCTGCCGGGGCGGATCCCGAGGGCGGAGAAGGCCTGCTGGTCGTTGGCCAGGGTGGCCTGCGAGTTGGGGCACTGGGTGCCGGTCGAGCGGCCGAAGGCGAGGTTGCAGAAGGTGTTCTGGTTGACCGAGCGCCCGGCGTAGGCGGCGATCGTGCCGCCGGTCGCGGCCCAGCACCAGTTGGACTGCTCCTGGGCCTGAGGGCTGATCGGCAGGGCGACCGCGCCGTCGTCGTAGTGGATGGGTCCGGTGGCCGATGGAGCGGCGGTCAGGGCCGAGGCCGGGGTGGCCGCGGCGGTCATGGAGAGGGCGACGGCGGCGGCGCTCAGCGTGGCGAGCGGTGCCGCGAGGGTGTGGCGGGGGCGGTGCACGGGTCCTCCTCGGGGAGAAATGCGTGGCGAGTGCCGCAACACTAGGGACGGCGGGGCCCCTCGGCAGGGCGAGCGTCACCGCCCGTGACGGTGTGAAATCCCTTCACGGGCAAGGCTCCCGAGGCCCCGCGGGAGGCACGCCCCCGTGGCGTGAAGATTCACGGTCAGAGGAGACGACGTGGAGAGTGGTCGAGTCGCATTCGGTGAGGCCCTGCGTGTCGCGGTGGCCAACCGCGGCCTGTCGCTCGGGCGGGTGCAGGCGCACCTCGGCGCCGCCGGGCACCCGGTCGCGCTGAGCACGCTGAGCCAGTGGCAGCACGGGCGAAGGGTGCCCGCCTCCCCCCGCTCCTTCGCCGTCGTCGACGAGCTCGAGCGGGGTGCTGGCGGGTGCCGGCGGGCACGCCTGCGGGCCCTGCTCGACGAGGACGCGTCGGCGGGCCGCGCGTCGTGCGCCCCGGTCGTCTCCTACGACGAGGCCTTCGGCCGGCTCGTCGAGCAGCTCGACCCGTCGCGCCGCCGGGCCCTCGTCCCGCTCGGTGCCCACGACCGCCTGCAGATCGACGCGAAGGGGGCGATGGTCCAGCGGCGCACGACGATGACGATGCGCGCGGTCTCCGGGACCGACCGCCACGTCGTCGCGCACGGCGTCGAGACCGGTGGCGACGTCGACCTGGTGACGGTGAGCGCGCTCGGTGGGTGCCGGCTGGGGCGGGTGCTGCGCGACCGCGAGGCGGAGGTGGTCGCCGTCGAGATCCACTTCGACCGGTGGCTCGCGCCGGGGGACACCGTCGTCTACGACGTGCAGATCGACGACGCCAACTCCCTTGTCTCCGAGGGCTACTACCGCTGGTCGGCCCAGGAGACCGCGCTCTTGGTCACCGAGGTCTCCTTCGACCGGGCCCAGCTGCCGACGCGGGTCGACGCCTTCCACCGGGCCCACGCCGACGGCCCCGACCTGCGCTCGCACGAGCTGGCCCTCGAGCACGGCGACCGGGTGCACCTCGCCCAGCACGACGCCGCGGTCGGCGTCCACGGGATCCGGTGGGAGTTCGCCGGCTAGCCCCGCCCCACCCCCTTCGCATTGCCCAACGGCAATGCACGCCGTGGTGCGCATTGCCCAACGGCAATGCAGACCCCCTTCGTATCTCCTCAAGGAGATGCGAAGGGGGAGGGGTGTCAGCGGTGGAGGATCTCGCTCGCCATGGCCAGGCCGGCCTCGTGCTCGGGCTGGATGATCCGGCTGACCCCGAGGCGGGTGAGGGCCTCGACGTGCTGACGCGAGCCGGCCTTGGCCCAGATCTCGCGGACGCCGAGCTCGTTGAGCGCGGTGGCGGTCATGAGCGAGGCGGCGACGTGGGTCATGCCGAGGACGACGAGGGTGTCGGGGCGGATGTCGAGCTGCCGCAGGGTCTCCTCGTCGCGGGCCTCGGCGATCGCGAGGTGGTCGATCCGGTCGGCGAGGGCGTCGACCGCGGCCTCGTCGACGTCGACGCCGAGGACCTCGCGCCCCTCCTCGACGAGACGCAGGGCGAGGGCGGAGCCGAACCGGCCGAGCCCGATGACGGCGACGTCGTACCTAGCCAACGAGGATCCTCTCCTCCGGGACCTCGAAGCGCCGAGGTCGGTTGCGCAGCGCCAGGGCGGCGCCGAGGGTGATCGGCCCGAGCCGGCCGAGGAACATCATCGCCACGAGGATCAGCTGCCCGGCCGGCGGGATGTCAGCGGTGATGCCGGTGGACATCCCGACGGTGCCGAAGGCCGAGATCGCCTCGAAGAGCACGACGTCGAGGCGGAAGGGGGTGAGGACGAGCAGCGCGCCGGTCGAGGCGGCGACGAGGCCGGTGCCGAGCAGGGCGACGGTGAGCGCCTGGCGCAGGTTGGCGGGGGAGAGGCGGCGGGTGAGCACGCGCACGGTCGGCTCGCCGCGCAGCTCGGCCCAGATGACGAAGCCGAGGATGGCGAAGGTCGCGACCTTGATGCCGCCGGCGGTGCCGGCGCTGCCGCCGCCGACGAACATCAGACCGTCGAGCAGGAGCAGGCTCTCCTGGCGCACGGCCCCGATGTCGACGCTGTTGAAGCCAGCGGTGCGGGCGACGACGGACTGGAAGGCGGCGGCGAGGATCTTGCCGCCCGTGCCCATCGGGCCGAGGGTGCGCTCGTTGTCCCACTCGACGACGGCGAAGAGCAGGGTGCCGACGACCCACAGCACGACCGAGCCCCAGATGGTGATCGTCGCGTGGATCGTCCACCGGCGATAGGGCTCGCGCCAGTGCTTGAAGAGCTCCCACCAGACGGGGAAGCCGAGACCGCCGACCATCACGGAGATCATGAGCGGCAGGCACATCCACGGGTCCTGCGCCCACTGGACCGCGCTGTCCGGCAGCAGGCCGAAGCCGGCGTTGTTGAAGGCAGAGACGGAGTGGAAGACGCCCGAGTAGATCGCCTCGCCCCATCCGTCGTGGTAGGCGATCCGCAGCCGGACGGCGAGGACCACGGCGGACACGAGCTCGACGGCGAGGGTGAAGCGCAGCACGCCGACGAGCACCTGGCCGGGCGTGCGCTGGGTGAGCGAGCGGGCCTCCGCCCCGGTGAGCACCCCTGCGGGAGCGCTGAGTCGGCGTCCGATGAGCATGACGAGCAGGGTCGCCACGGACATGACGCCGAGTCCGCCGATCTGGATGAGCGCGAGGATGACGAGCTCGCCGAAGGTCGACCAGTGGCCGCCGGTGTCGACCGTGACGAGCCCGGTGACGCAGGTGGCCGAGGTGGCGGTGAAGAGTGCGGTCAGCGCGTCGGTCGACTCCCGGCTCTCGGCCGCGAAGGGGGTCATGAGCACGAGCGTGCCGAGCGCGATCGTCGCCGCGAAGCCCAGCATGACCGTGCGGGCCGGGTTCGCCACGAGACGGTTCAGCAGATGTGCGCTCGGCGCGTCCTGACCCACGCCGCAGGACGCTACTCCTCCTCGGCGCAGACGTCGCTCTCCCGGTCCATGAGGACGTCGCGCAGCGACCGTCTCGAAGGGCGTCAGGGCAGACTGGGCGGATGCGCCGCTTCGAAGAGCTCGCCTGGAGCGAGACCCCCAGGGGTGAGATCAGCCTGCGCCGGCGGATCGAGCCGACGCTCAAGGTCGACGTCTACGAGGTCAAGCTCGGCGACGAGTTCCTCATGTCGAGCCTCTTCACGGTCGCCGAGATCGAGCTGGCCCGCCTCGGTCTGGCCAGGGCGAAGGGGGAGGACCAGCTCGACGTCGTCGTCGGCGGCCTGGGCCTGGGGTGCACCGCCAAGGCGGCGTTGGAGGACCCGCGAGTGCGCTCGGTGCTCGTCGTCGACGCCATGCCCGAGGTCATCGACTGGCACGAGCGCGAGCTGCTGCCGGACGCGCCCGCCGTCGTGCGCGACGAGCGCACTCGCCTGCTCCTCGGCAACTTCTTCGAGCTCGCGGCGTCCGAGCAGGGCTTCGACCCGAACGAGCCCGGCCGGCTGCACGACGCCGTGCTCCTCGACATCGACCACACGCCGCACCACCTGCTCCACCCCGACCACGCCCCCTTCTACTCCGTCGAGGGTCTGCGGCGGCTGCGGGCGCACCTGCGTCCGGGCGGCGTCTTCGCCATGTGGTCCGACGACCCGCCGGACGCCGACTTCTGCGCGCTGCTCGAGCAGGTCTTCGACGAGGTCGAGGCGCACGTCGTCGCCTTCGACAACTTCCTCACCGGCGGGCAGTCGAGCAACACCGTCTACGTCGCGGTCTGAGTCGTCAGCCGGGTCGGTAGACGTCCCGGCGGTGGTCGATCCGCAGGACGAGGACCTCCTGAGCCGAGTCGTTGATCCGGTACAGGACCCGATAGGTGCCACGTCGTGCGGAGTGGATGCCGGCCAGGTCCGCGCGGAGCGGATTCCCCACCCGCCGGGGGTGGGCGATCAGGGCGCCGGTGATGAACTCGATGACGGCGGCCGCGGCGCTCTCGGGCAGGTCGTCGCGGATGGCACGTGCCGCAGGTGGTGCGACGACCAGCTCGTAGGTCGCATCGCTCATGGGCGCAGCGCGCGGACCGCCTCGACGCCGCGCACGACGTCGCCGCTGCGGTAGGCCGCGTCCGCCTCGCGGATGTCCGCCAACGCGTCCGCGTCACTGAGGGCAGCGAGGGTCTCCTCGAGCTCGGACAGGTCGTCGGGGCTGATGAGGACGGCGACCGCGCGACCGTTGCGGGTCACCGTCACCCGCTCGTGCCCGCGCTCGACACGGTCCACCACGTCACTGAAGTGGCTGAGGACCTCGTGGAGGGGCTCGATGCTCATGCACACAATGTGGCCCGCTCGAGGTGTGGCGGCAAGGGCGTGGTCGGAGGAGGGTGGGCTCATGAGCGACCTCATCGACCTCTGCCCGTCGACCCGCGCCATGACCGACCTCGTCACCGGCACACGCGACGACCAGCTCGACGCCGCCCCCGATCGGCATGACGGTGGCGCAGGTCCTCGGTCACGTCCACGACCTCGCCGGCGCCTTCCGTGATGCCGCGACGAAGGGGGAGTCCCTCGCCGCATCGTCCCCGCCGGACCCGGCCGCCTCCGCGCTGCCGGACGACTGGCGCGAGGTGATCCCCCTTCGTCTGGCGGAGCTGGCCTCGGCCTGGCAGGACCCGGCCGCGTGGGAGGGCATGACCCGGGCGGGCGGGCTCGACATGCCCGGTGACGTGGCCGGCGCCGTCGCGCTCGACGAGCTCGTCCTGCACGCCTGGGACCTGGCGAAGGGGACGGGGCAGGCCTTCGAGCCCGACCCCGCGGCGCTGGACGCGGCCGAGGGCTTCTGCGCCCAGATCCTCGACGAGCCCGAGGCGCGGCAGGGGCTCTTCGGGCCGAGGGTCGCTGTGCCGCAGGGCTCCTCGCAGCTCGACCGGGTCCTGGGCCTCGCCGGTCGCGACCCCGCGTGGGTGGCCTGAAGGACTCGGTCAGGCCCCGAGTCGCCGAGCGAGGGCGTAGCCGGCTCCACACACGAGCAGGGCGCTGGCGACGAGGGCCGGCACCCGGCGGGCCGGGAGCCGCTCGTCGCACCGGGACCGCATCGCCTGCGTCGACTGGCTCGAGAGCATCGACGCGGTGCTCTGCGCCGACAGCGCCGACCCCAGGCTCTGCCACGACAGCAGGGAGCCGATCGACATCGACGAGCCGGCCGAGAGGAAGGAGCAGAAGGACCCGATGCTCCCGATCGAGAGCGCCGAGCCGACGCTGCCCACCGAGAGGACCGATGCGTCGGAGCCGATCGACAGGACCGAGTTGCGCGAGGCGATGGACAGGTAGCTCGTCATCGTCACAGTGTGGCGTCCCTTCGGGACGGGCGCGGGGCGCCCGCCCACGCGGAACGCGGGACCCACTCAGGGATCGGGGCAGGGGCCTGGCCGGGAAGGCTGCGGATGACCGGGACAACCGGACGTGGCCAGATCAGGACTTCCCGGCCAGACGGGCCCTCTCAGGCACGAAGGGCGATGCGGGCGGGGTGGGAATGAACCCTCTTCGCTCGTAGTTGAGTCGAGTGAACTCAACTTTTGGGCCACGGATTTGCGCAGGTCGCGGACTGGCTCCTAAGTTGAGCGACAGCAACTCAACTCGCGTCGGGGTGACCACCTCGACCACCCGAACAAAGGAGCGCCTCATGGCCCGTGCCGTTGGCATCGACCTCGGAACCACCAACTCTGCCGTCGCCGTCCTCGAGGGTGGCGAGCCCACGATCATCGCGAACGCCGAGGGCGGTCGCACCACCCCGTCCGTCGTCGCCTTCTCCAAGGGCGGCGAGGTCCTCGTCGGCGACATCGCCAAGCGTCAGGCGGTCACCAACGCCGACCGCACCCTCCGCTCCGTCAAGCGCCACATGGGCACCGACTGGACGACCGAGGACATCGACGGCAAGAAGTACACCGCCCAGGAGATCAGCGCCCGCACGCTGCAGAAGCTCAAGCGCGACGCCGAGTCCTACCTCGGTGAGGACGTCACCGACGCGGTCATCACCGTCCCCGCCTACTTCGACGACGCCGAGCGCCAGGCCACCAAGGAGGCCGGCGAGATCGCGGGCCTCAACGTCCTGCGCATCGTCAACGAGCCCACCGCGGCCGCCCTGGCCTACGGCCTCGACAAGGGCAAGGAGGACGAGCTCATCCTCGTCTTCGACCTCGGTGGCGGCACCTTCGACGTCTCCCTGCTCGAGGTCGGCAAGGACCCCGAGGACGGCTTCTCCACCATCCAGGTCCGCGCGACCTCCGGTGACAACCAGCTCGGTGGTGACGACTGGGACGAGCGGATCGTCAAGCACCTGCTGACCCAGGTCAAGAACAACACGGGCGTCGACCTCTCCGGCGACAAGATCGCCATGCAGCGTCTGCGCGACGCGGCGGAGCAGGCGAAGAAGGAGCTCTCCTCCTCGTCGACCACGTCGATCAACCTGCAGTACCTGTCGATGGGCGAGAACGGCCCCATCCACCTCGACGAGTCGCTCTCCCGCGCGAACTTCGAGCAGATGACCAAGGACCTGCTCGACCGGACCAAGACCCCCTTCGAGAACGTCATCAAGGACGCGGGCGTCCAGCTCTCCGACATCGACCACGTGGTCCTCGTCGGTGGTTCCACCCGCATGCCGGCCGTCAGCTCGCTCGTCAAGGAGCTCACCGGCGGCAAGGAGCCCAACAAGGGCGTCAACCCGGACGAGGTCGTCGCGCTCGGCGCGGCCCTGCAGGCCGGTGTCCTCAAGGGCGAGCGCAAGGACGTCCTGCTCATCGACGTCACGCCGCTCTCCCTCGGCATCGAGACGAAGGGTGGCCTCTTCACCAAGCTCATCGAGCGCAACACCGCCATCCCGACGAAGCGCTCCGAGGTCTTCTCCACCGCCGAGGACAACCAGCCCTCCGTGCTGATCCAGGTCTTCCAGGGTGAGCGCGAGATCGCGCAGCAGAACAAGAACCTCGGCACCTTCGAGCTCTCCGGCATCGCGCCGGCGCCGCGCGGCGTGCCGCAGGTCGAGGTCACCTTCGACATCGACGCCAACGGCATCGTCCACGTGACGGCGAAGGACCGGGGCACCGGCCAGGAGCAGAAGATCACCATCTCCGGCGGCTCCGCGCTGTCGAAGGAGGAGATCGAGCGCATGGTCAAGGAGGCCGAGGCGCACGCCGACGAGGACAAGGCCCGCCGCGAGGAGACCGAGGCCCGCAACAACGCGGAGAACCTCGTCTACTCCACGGACAAGTTCCTCTCCGAGTCCGGTGACAAGCTGACCGACGAGCAGCGCAAGCCCGTCGACGACGCCCTCGCCGACCTCAAGGAGGCCCTCAAGCCGGAGTCCGGCGTGAGCGCCGAGGAGCTGACCAAGAAGGTCGACACCCTCAACGAGGAGTCGCAGAAGATGGGCGCTGCCCTCTACGCGGCGTCCGCGGAGCAGGGCGAGGGCGCGGCCCCCGGCGGTGACGCCGGTGCCGAGCAGCCCGCCCCCGAGGGTGACGACGACATCGTCGACGCCGAGGTCGTCGACGACGACGAGGAGAAGAAGTGACCGACCCCAACCAGCCGATCGACCCCGAGGTGACCGCTGACGCCCAGGCGCAGCCGGCCACCGACCAGGGGGCCGAGGAGCAGGTCGTCGAGGCCGAGGTGGTCGACGAGGACGCAGCCGACGCTGCGCCCGAGTCGGCCGCCCCGGCCGACGGGGCCACCGACGCCGACGGGGCCGCTCAGGCCCCTGGCGAAGGGGAGGCCGCCGGCGACGCCGAGGTCCACCCCGACACGGCCCGCGCCGACCAGCTCCAGGACGACTACCTGCGCCTGCAGGCCGAGTACGTCAACTACAAGCGGCGCGTCGACCGGGACCTCCCGGTGCACAAGACCCGCGCCGCCCACGACGTGCTCGAGTCGCTCCTGCCGGTCCTCGACGAGATCCACCTCGCCGAGCAGCACGGCGACCTGCCGGAGGGCAGCCCCTTCCGCGCGATCGCCGACAAGCTCGAGCAGGTCCTCACCAAGCAGGGGCTGGAGCGCGTGGGCGTCAAGGGCGAGGTCTTCGACCCCAACGTGCACGAGGCCCTCATGCACGGCGCCTGGGACGCGTCCGACCCGGAGCTGCCGAGCGACGCGACGGCCACGACGGTCGTCACCGTGCTCCAGCCCGGCTACCGCGCCGGCGAGCGCGTCCTGCGCGCCGCCCGCGTCGCGGTCGCCGACCCGTCGTAACCCCACCACCCGAGAGGAGGAGACATGGCCAGTCAGGACTGGTTGGACAAGGACTTCTACGCGGTCCTCGGCGTCGCCAAGGACGCTGACACCGCGGAGATCAAGAAGGCCTACCGCAAGCTCGCCAAGCAGTACCACCCCGACCGCAATGCCGGGGACGACGCCGCCGAGCAGAAGTTCAAGGACGTCGGTGAGGCGCACGCCGTGCTCTCCGACCCCAAGGAGCGGCAGGAGTATGACGCCATCCGCTCGATGGCCGGCGGCGGTGCGCGATTCACCGCCGGCGGCCCGGGCGGGGGCGCGGGCTTCGAGGACATCTTCTCCGCCTTCGGCGGGGGAGGGGGCGGCTCGCGGATGCGCTACAGCACCGGCGGCGGCTCCCCCTTCGGCCGGGGTGGGGCGGCGAGCCGACCTCGAGGACATCCTGTCGATGTTCGGCGGGGGCGGCGGCGCCGGCTTCGGCGGGCAGGGTGCGGGCTTCCGCGCCCCGCGGGGCCCGGTCAAGGGCCAGGACCTCACCGCCCGCACCGAGCTGTCCTTCCGCGACGCGGTCGAGGGGCGCACCATCGCCCTGACCGTCAACGGCGAGAAGGTCAACGCCAAGATCCCTGCCGGCGTCAAGGACGGCCAGAAGATCCGCCTGCGCGGCAAGGGAGGTCACGGCGACCAGGGCGGGCCCCGCGGTGACCTCATCCTCACCGTGTCGGTGGGCAAGCACCCGGTCTACGGCCGCGACGGCGACAACCTGACCCTCGACCTGCCGGTGACCTTCGCCGAGGCCGCCCTCGGTGCCACGGTCGCCGTGCCGACCCTCGACGGGTCGCAGGTCAAGGTCAGGATCGCGCCGGGGACCCCGAGCGGCCGCGTCCTGCGGCTCAAGGGACGCGGCATCGCGACGAAGGGGGCCACCGGCGATCTGCTCGCCAAGGTCCAGATCATCGTGCCGACCGAGCTCAGCGACGCCGAGCGCGAGGCCGTCGAGGTCCTGCGCGATGCCCGCACCGACGACCCGCGCGCCGCGCTGGTCGCCGACGCGAGCGCCTGACCGCGACACACTGGTGACGCACCGATGACGAAGGGAGGTGGGCACGTTGGCACGGATCTCCGGCATGAGTGGTGACGACCGCACGCCCGTCTTCGTCATCTCCGTCGCCGCCGAGCTCGCCGGCATGCACGCGCAGACGCTGCGCCAGTACGACCGGATCGGGCTCGTCACCCCCTCGCGCACCCGGGGCGGCGGCCGGCGCTACAGCGCCGCCGACGTCACCCGGCTGCGCGAGGTGCAGCGCCTCTCCCAGGAGGAGGGCGTCTCGCTCGGCGCGATCCAGCGCATCTTCGACCTCGAGCACCAGGTCGAGGCGCTGCGCGCCCGGGTCGCCGAGCTCGACGACGAGCTCGACACCGCGCGTGAGCAGCTCGGGCAGGGCCGGCGCTTCTTCGCCGTCGGCTCGCAGGGTGACATCGTCGCCCTGCGTCACGGGCAGCGCCCGCGGCAGCAGACCGGCGGGCAGGCGCTCGTCGTCTGGCAGCCGCACGGCCGCGCCTGACCTGACAACTCCGCACAACCCTAGGGTTTGCAGAGTTCCGGCTCCCTAACTCTGCAAAACCCTAGGGTCGTGCAGAGTTTGGGCGCGGGTTTCAGACCTGCTCGAGCGCCTCGCCCCACGCCTTCAGGCGCCGCTCGACGGCGGCCTGCTCGGCGGCCAGCCGCTTGAGGCCGTCGGCCGGGTGGATCGGGTCCGGCCACTTGGGGCGCGTGGTGTCCCCTTCGTACTCCCCGCGCAGGCGGCGGCGCACGAGCGGAACGACCTCGCCACGGACGAACCTCGCCTCCGCCTCGATCGCCGCGCGCCAGCCCGAGGGCTCGTTGGGCACGAAGTTGCTCAGCTTGAGCGTGTGCCGCACCCCGATCCGCTCCGCGACGGCCGCCGCCATGCGCTTGTGACCCGGCCGCGACATGTGGATCCGGTCCATGGCCCACAGCGCCCGCTGGTCGTACTCACCCATCCTCGCCTGGTCGACGAGCGTCGCGTCGTGCGTCGCCGCGAGGTCGCGGATCGCGGAGTTGAAGGCCTCGACCCGCCGCACGAGCGGCTTGAGCAGGCCGGAGGCCTGCGGGACGAAGGTCGTGAAGACGACGATCTCGGCGCCAGTGTCGACGAGCCGCCGCAGCGCGGCCTCGTAGCGGGTCGCGATGCCGTCGACGTCGGCACGCAGCGAGAGCAGGTCGTTGCCCCCGGCAGCGAAGGAGATGTGCGTCGGCCGCATGGCGATCGCGAGGTCGAGCTGGTCGGCGACGACCTGGTCGAGGAACTTGCTGCGGATCGCGAGGTTGGCATAGCGCCACGCGGGGTCGGCCCGGCCGAGCTGACGTGCGAACCGGTCCGCCCAGCCCCGCACCTGGTTGGGATAGTGGACGTGCGGGTCGCCCACGCCCTCGGTGAAGGAGTCGCCGACCGCGACGAAGAGCCCACTCATGTCGTGGTCATGCTTGCGGGGCGGTCCGCCCCTGATCAAGGGGAGCGGGGCTCCCTTCGCCATCTCGCCGCCGGGAGTTCACCCGCAGGACGAAGGGAGGGCCGTGGCCGTTGTCGGAGGGCGCTGGCAGGCTGTGCTCCATGCCACTTCCCCAGGACGCCGCCTCGGTCTTCGACCGCAAGAACACCCCGCTCATGCGTCTCGTCGACGCCACCGACCCGCGGGCCCTCGCCGGCCCCAGCCCGTGCGAGGGGTGGTCGGGCCTCGACGTCGTGCAGCACCTCATCGACACGCAGCGCGACTTCCTGCTCAAGGCGGGCGCCGACCTGCCCGACCCGGCCCCGACCGTCGCCGCGCTCGGGCCCGCGACCGCGTGGCGCACCCACGCCGAGGGCGTCGCCCGCCAGCTCGCCGATGACACCCTCGCGGAGCGGCCCTACGAGACCCCCTTCGGCCCGACGACCGTGGGCGCCGCCTTCGACCGCTTCTACGGCTTCGACCTGCTCGTCCACCGCTGGGACATCGGTGCGTCCGCGGGCGTCCCCGTCGAGCTGACGGACCGCGAGCTCGACCAGGTCGAGGAGGCGATCGCCGGCTTCGGCGAGCACATCCGAGGCGCCGGCGTCTGCGGCCCCGCCGTCGAGGTCGGCCCCGACGCCTCGCGTCAGGACCGGGTCATCGGCCTGACCGGCCGCGACCCGCGCGCCCACGCTGGCTGAGGAGGCCGCCCGCGGCCGTCTCGAAGCCCCTTGCCGCAGCGCCGCTTCCAACCGGCGAGCAGCCGGCGGCCTGTCGGCGTTGATGTCACCTGGTCCCCCGGAGAGGGGCAACCAGGTGACACCAACGACGCCGGGTGGTGCCAACGCTGCCGGGGTCGCGGGCGGGCGAAGGGGGCCGACCCGGGTCAGGCGAGCGCCTCGCCCAGCCCGGTGAGCAGCCGGTCGACGTCGGAGTCGTCGGTGTACGGCGCGACGCCGACCCGGATCCCGGAGTCGACGTCGAGGCCGAGCGCGCGGAAGGGCTCGTGCGCGTAGAAGGTGCCGGCCAGCGCGAGCACGTCCGCGGCGGCGAGCTGTGCGGCGACCGCGCGGGCATCACCGCCCGGCAGGGTGAAGAAGAGCGTCGGGGTGCGCTCGGCGGCCCGCGAGTGGAGCACGACCCGGTCGCCGAGGTCGGCGAGCGCCCCCTCGATCCGCTGGCGCAGCCGGGTCTCGTGCGCGTGGACGAGGTCGTGCGCGGCAGCGAGCCGCTCCCGGCGTGACGGTCCCTGCGGTGCCAGTGACGCGATGACGTCGACCGCCGCGGTGGCGCCGGCCATGATCTCGTAGGGCAGCGTCCCGAGCTCGAATCGCTCCGGCACCACATCGGTCGAGGGCAGCAGTTTGTCGGGCCGGAGGCCGTGCAGGAGAGCTGGATCCGCCGCCAGCGCTGCGCAGTGCGGACCGAAGAACTTGTACGGCGAGCACACGAAGAGGTCGGCGCCGAGCGCCGCGACGTCGATGTGCGCGTGCGCCGTCAGGTGCACGCCGTCGACGTGCACGAGCGCCCCGACCGCGTGCGCCCGCTCGGCGATGCGGGCCACCGGCGGACGAGTGCCGAGCAGGTTCGACGCACCCGTCACCGCGACGAGTCGCGTGCGCTCGGTGACGACCTCGTCGAGGTCGGTGAGGTCCAGCTCGGCCGTCGCGCGGTCGAGTCGCAGCCACCGCACGCTCGCCCCGACGGCCTCGGCGGCCTGGACCCACGGCCGCACGTTGCAGTCGTGGTCGAGCTCGGTGACGACGACCTCGTCACCCGGCCCCCACCCCTTCGCCAGCGCCCGTGAGATGTCGTAGGTGAGCTGGGTGGCGCTGCGGCCGTAGACGATCCCGTCGGGTGAGGCCCCGAGCAGGTCAGCCATCGCGGAGCGAAATGCGGCGATGGCCGCTTCGGCGTTGCGCTCGCTCGCCACGGAGGAGCCGCGGTTGGACAGCGGTCCGGTGAGCGTCGCGGCGATCGCCTCGCCGACCTCGGCGGGTGTCTGGGTGCCGCCCGGCCCGTCGAAGTGGGCGATGCCGGAGCGAAGGGAGGGGAAGCGGGCGCGGAGTGCGGCGACGTCGACGGACATGTCGTGATCATGCCCACCGACGTCGCCGACGGGGAAGGGGGTCAGCTCACCGCGGCCGCGAGCCGGGCCAGCGAGTCCTCGAGCTGAGACTCCTGCACGAGTGGGAAGCCGACCTTCTCGAGCAGGGCCTGGTCGGTGACCTTGCTCCAGTCGTAGGTGTGGGTGACGAGGGTGCTGTCGGGACCCTGCGGTTCCAGCTCCCACAGCCACTCCCACCCGGGCGGCTCGGTGCCGGCGGGCGCGGTCTTCCAGCCGACCATCTTGTGGGGGTCGTATGCGGTGACGTGGTTGTCCGTCTGGTACTCGCCGCCCATGTGGTCGCCGGACATGTTCATCGTGAAGACGTCGCCGACGGCCTGGATCCGGTCGGTCTTCTCGTCCGACCGGACGAAGCCGGAGCCGTCGAGCTCGGCGTGCCGCTCGGGGTTGGTGAGCACCTCGAAGACGTCCTTGGCGGGCGCGTCGATGGTGCGCTGGACAGTGATCTTCTGCTCTTGTGCCATGCCGTCGACGACACCACGCGTGCCGTCCGATGTCCACCCCCGTGGGCGTGACAGGCTGGTGCCATGTCCGAGCACCTGATGGTCTTCCCCGACCGTGACGACGCCGACCGCATCGCCGAGGACCTGCGCGACGAGGGCTTCACCGAGGTCCGCGTCGTGCGCGAGGCCCTGGCCGGTGAGGACGACAGCGAGGACCACGAGTGGGCCGTCCACGTCACCGAGGAGATGGTCGCCGACGAGTCCGGGGCGGTCGCCAAGGGGCTGCGTGAGCGCTTCGCCAAGCTCGCCGAGGACCACGACGGCTGGTACGACCCGGAGCCGCGCGCCTGATCCTGCCGGCTCCCCTTCGCGCTGGCGCCGGGCGAAGGGAGAAGGATCCCGCACGATTTTCGGCGACGCGCCCGCCCTGTGTCACGATACGGTGACGAACTTGCCCACGGACGGTCCTGCCCCACGGAGTCCACGGGTCCCCGACAACCGGAGGTTGCCCCGTGGCATCTGGGAGTGAGCCCGTCGGGCGCCATCGCGCCCTCGGCGAGCGTGGCATGGCCTCGCGCCGCAACGCCCGCCAGACGCGTCGCTTCTACACGCTGACGGCCGCCAGCACGATCATCCCGGGGCTGGGTCTGATCCACACCCGGCGCCGCACCGGCATCGCCCTGGTCGCGGGCTTCTTCCTCACGATCCTCGCCGTCTGCGCGTGGGGTCTGGCGAAGGGGGTGACCTCCTCGGTCATCAGCGTCGGCGTCAGCCGCAGCGCCCTGATGGTCCTCATCCCGGTCATCCTCGTCGGCGCCCTCGTGTGGATCTGGGGCATCGTCGTCACCGCTCGCGACAACATGCCCGAGGGCAGCCACGGCCGGCCGAAGGTCGCGATGGTCGTCTTCGCCGCGCTCGCGGCCCTGCTGATCTTCGCGCCTGCCGCGCAGTCGGTGCGCTATGCCGTCATCCAGCGCTCGCTCATCGGCTCGGTCTTCGACCAGCTGCGCCCCGCCGGCGCGGCCGCGCCGGGCGATGGTGACGACCCGTGGGCCGGCACCGACCGGGTCAACGTCATGCTCGTCGGCTCCGACGCGGGCGAGGACCGCGACGGCATCCGCCCCGACTCCGTCATGGTCGCGAGCGTCGACACGAAGACCGGCGAGACCGTGCTCTTCGGCATCCCGCGCAACCTGCAGAACATCCCCTTCTCCGAGGACAACCCGCTGTCGGAGCAGTACCCCGAGGGGTTCAACTGCGGCGACCAGTGCCTCATGGAGTACGTCTGGACCCTCGGTCGGGACAACGCCGAGCTCTTCCCCGGCGACGACAACCCCGGCCTGACCGTCACGAAGGATGCTGCCTCGCAGATCCTCGGCCTCGACATCGACTACACCACCGTCATCGACCTGCAGGGCTTCACCCAGCTCGTCGACGCGATGGGCGGCGTGACGATCGACGTCAAGGAGCGGGTGTGCATCGGCTGCAAGATCGAGGGCGGCGTCGTCGTCGGCACGACCGGCTACATCGAGCCGGGCGTGCAGAAGCTCGACGGCTACCACGCCCTCTGGTACTCGCGCTCCCGGGCCGAGTCGAGTGACGGTGACTTCTCGCGGATGCGCCGCCAGCGCTGCATGGTGGGCGCGCTGCTCAACCAGGTGAACCCGACCTCGATGCTCGTGCGCTACCCCAAGCTCGCGAAGACGCTCGAGGACAACGTCAAGGTCGACATCCCGCAGCAGGACCTCAAGGCGTGGTCCGAGCTCGTCCTGCGGATCCAGGACGGCGGCAAGATCAAGTCGCTGCCCCTGACCAACAAGAACATCGACGTCAACAACCCCGACTACGTCGAGATCCACGAGATGGTCCAGGACGCGATCAACCCGCCGCCCCCGGCGCCCAAGACGAAGACCTCGACCACCCCGTCGACCTCGACGACCGCGCCCTCGTCCACCTCGACGACCAACGGCGACGAGCTCAGCGACATCACCGCCACCTGCTGACCCCGAGACTCTGCATTGCCCAACGGCAATGCACTCTCTCGATGTCAAGGCTTTGCGGACCGGTCGGCTGCAGGCGCCTCCGGACGAAGGGGGACGGCTGCGCCCGCCGAAGTCCTTCGACTCGTGGGCGCGTCGCGTTGTCGTGCCTGACTTCGGCTTGATGTGCGCAGCCATCCCCCTTCGGCCTGCGGCTCCCGGGCGTCGCCGTGGCGCCAACCGGGTCAGCGGACGGTGAGGAGGGTTGGCGTGGCGTCAAGCCGAAGTCGAGAACGACAACTCGGCCACACGACAACGAAGGACTTCGGCAGCGCGCCGACCCTCCTCGCCGGGAGCGGGGTGGGGCACAGCCGTCCCCCTTCGTCCGGAGGCGGGAGCGGGTGGGGCGATAGAATTGCGCGGC
Organism: Janibacter sp. CFPM2_SD2; assembly: GCF_057364645.1. NCBI lineage: Bacteria > Bacillati > Actinomycetota > Actinomycetes > Micrococcales > Intrasporangiaceae > Janibacter > Janibacter sp. CFPM2_SD2. The sequence goes on along the minus strand of NZ_JBNFOF010000036.1, from coordinate 2,901 downwards.
GACAGAGTTGAGCGGAATAGACTCAACTCTGGGGAGGTTGGTCAGAGCAGAGACCACCCGCCAGCAGTAGAGGAGACCCATGGACTTCCAGCCCACCACCAAGGTGGCCGAGGCGCTCGCCCTGGCCCAGCGTTCGGCCCAGACCGAGGGGCACCCCGAGGTCACGCCCGACCACCTCGTGAGCGCCCTCGTGCAGCTCGACACCCCGCAGTGCGACACCCTCCTGCAGGCCGCCGGGACCGGCGCGGGCCACGTCCTCGCGCAGGCCGACGCGGCCGTTCGGGCGCTGCCGACCACGAGTGGTGCGGCGAGCTCCCCTTCGCTCGGACGCAGCCTGCTCGCCGTGCTCCAGCAGGGCGACACCCTCATGCGGGCGAAGGGGGACACCCACCTCGCCCTCGACCTGCTCCTGCTCGCCCTCGCCGAGACCGGCCACCTCGCGGCCGTCGAGAAGCGCGGCGCCCGTGACATGGAGACGAAGATCGACGAGCTGCGCGGCGGCCGCCGGGTCACCTCCGAGACGCCCGCCGACGGCGGCGAGTCGCTGGCGGAGTACGGCACCGACCTCACCCAGGCGGCGCGCGACGGCAAGCTCGACCCGGTCATCGGCCGCGACGCCGAGATCCGTCGGGTCGTCCAGGTGCTCTCCCGCCGCACGAAGAACAACCCCGTCCTCATCGGCGAGCCCGGCGTCGGCAAGACCGCCGTCGTCGAGGGGCTGGCCCAGCGCATCGTCGACGGCGACGTGCCCGAGTCGCTGCGCGACAAGCGGCTCGTGAGCCTCGACCTCGGCGCGATGGTCGCCGGCGCGAAGTACCGCGGCGAGTTCGAGGAGCGGCTCAAGGCGGTGCTCGAGGAGATCAAGGCGAGCGAAGGGGAGGTCGTCACCTTCATCGACGAGCTCCACACGGTCGTCGGTGCCGGCGCGTCCGGCGAGGGCGCCATGGACGCGGGCAACATGCTCAAGCCGATGCTCGCCCGTGGCGAGCTGCGGCTCGTGGGTGCGACGACGCTCGACGAGTTCCGCGAGCACATCGAGAAGGACCCGGCGCTCGAGCGCCGCTTCCAGCAGGTCTTCGTCGGTGAGCCGAGCGTCGAGGACACGATCGCGATCCTGCGCGGCCTCAAGGAGCGCTACGAGGCGCACCACAAGGTCGAGATCGAGGACACCGCGCTCGTCGCGGCGGCCTCGCTGTCCGACCGCTACATCACCGGCCGGCAGCTGCCCGACAAGGCGATCGACCTCGTCGACGAGGCAGCGTCGCGACTGCGCATGGAGATCGACTCCAGCCCGGTCGAGATCGACGAGCTGCGCCGTGCCGTCGACCGGCTGAAGATGGAGGAGCTGCACCTGGCCAAGGAGTCGGACGCAGCCTCCGTCGACCGGCTCGAGCGGCTGCGCGCCGACCTCGCCGACAAGTCCGAGGAGCTCGCCGCGCTCACCGCGCGGTGGGAGGCGGAGAAGTCCGGCCTCAACCGGGTCGGTGACCTCAAGGCGCGCGTCGACGAGCTGCGCACGCAGGCCGACCGGCTGCAGCGCGAGGGCGACTACGAGGGCGCGTCCAAGTTGCTCTACGGCGACATCCCCGCCGCCGAGCAGGAGCTGGCCGCTGCCCAGGCGCAGGAGTCCGAGGTCGAGTCGAGCGAGGGCTCGCCGATGGTCAAGGACCGCGTCGGCAGCGACGACATCGCCGAGGTCATCTCGGCCTGGACCGGCATCCCCGCCGGCCGGCTGCTGCAGGGCGAGAGCGAAAAGCTGCTGAGCATGGAGTCGATCATCGGCTCGCGGCTCATCGGCCAGACCGACGCCGTGCGCGCCGTCTCCGACGCGGTGCGACGCTCGCGGGCCGGCATCGCCGACCCTGACCGGCCGACCGGGTCCTTCCTCTTCCTCGGCCCGACGGGTGTCGGCAAGACCGAGCTGGCGAAGTCGCTGGCCGACTTCCTCTTCGACGACGAGCGCGCGATGGTGCGCATCGACATGTCGGAGTACGCCGAGCGGCACGCGGTCGCGCGTCTCATCGGTGCGCCTCCCGGCTATGTCGGCTACGAGGAGGGTGGCCAGCTCACCGAGGCGGTGCGCCGGCGTCCCTACTCCGTCGTGCTGCTCGACGAGGTGGAGAAGGCGCACCCGGAGACCTTCGACATCCTCCTGCAGGTGCTCGACGACGGGCGCCTGACGGACGGGCAGGGCCGCACGGTCGACTTCCGCAACGTCATCCTCGTGATGACCTCCAACCTCGGCAGCCAGTTCCTCACGGACCCGCTGCTCGAAGGGGAGGCCCGGCGCGAGTCGGTCATGGGCGTCGTGCGGCAGGCCTTCAAGCCGGAGTTCCTCAACCGGCTCGACGAGGTCGTCATCTTCGATGCGCTGAGCCGTGACGAGCTCGGCCACATCGTCGAGCTGCAGGTGCACGAGCTCGCCGGCCGCCTCGCCGACCGGCGGATCGACCTCGAGGTCACCCCGGCCGCCCGCGAGTGGCTCGCCGAGAGCGGCTACGACCCGGCCTACGGTGCCCGCCCGCTGCGCCGCCTGGTGCAGCGCGAGATCGGTGACCGGCTGGCCACCGCCCTGCTCGCCGGCGACGTGCGCGACGGCTCGACCGTCGTCGTCGACCGCGACGAGGAGGGTGGCGGGCTCTCCCTTCGCTGAACCGGTCCCGCAACTGTGCAGAACCCTGGGGTCTTGCACAGTTGCGGGAAGGCAACCCTGCAAGACCCTAGGGTTGTGCAGGGTTGTCGGCAGGGGGCGCCTCCCGGCTGGCAGGCTGGGGGCGTGCGAGCTCGCGAACACGTCCTCGTCGTCGGTGGCGGCATCGCCGGTCTGGCCCCTCGCCGCCGCCCTCGACCCCCGCCGGGTCCACGTGACCCTCGTCGAGGAACGGCCCCGAGCGGGCCGGC
>NZ_JBNFOF010000035.1:0-19440 GCF_057364645.1 Janibacter sp. CFPM2_SD2 | reverse complement strand
CGCCCGCGGCCGTCCCCGCGTCGATCGCGCGGCTGCCGCCCGCAGCTCGAGCTCGGCGGCCCGCCAGAGCCCGGTCGGAGGCGACCGAGGTGCCAGGTCGCGATCTGGTCGGGCTCCCGGCGACATGCAGCGTCGAGCACGCGCTGCGCGAGGGCTGCCGCAGCTCCGAACCACACGGCCGCCACGGCGACCCCACCCCACGCGAATCCCGGTCGGGTCAGGTACCACCCGGCCGGGCCGACGGGGGTCGCGGGGACGTCGTGCAGGTCCAGGCCGGTGCTGCGCACGTCCACGAGCCCGCGCGAGGCCCAGGACGCGTCGTCCCGTCGGATGCCGGGGTGCGACAGGTCGACGGCGAAGGCCTGCCGCCGCTCGTCGGACACGTGCGCGGTGATGATTGCGTGGCTGACGTGGGCCGCGAGCGAGCACCACGGTTTGCTCCCCGACAGACGCCAGCCCGCATCCGAGCGGGTGGCGTCCAGATGGGTGTCCGGGGAGTGGGCCGCGTAGACGCCCCAGGTGCTGCCCCGTGGTGCGCTGACGGTCACGTCGGCGCCAGGGTGTGCGTCGGCCGCCTGCTCCAGGATGCTCAGCGCATCGAGGTGCGGCTCGACGACCCGGGCGACGGTGAGATCGCCGGCGCCGAGGGAGCCTAGGGATTGCAGGTAGGACCACGTGCTCGTCCCCAGGTGGGAGGAGAGCGGGCTCAGGTCGATCGCCAGCGACAGTGCCGCCGGGATGTCTGCCGCCACATCGCGGGCTGCAAGGACGAGGTCCTGGTCCGCCCAAGCCAAGAAGCTGAAGGGCCGCGAGGCGGCGGTGCCGGTCGTCATGAACGTCGCAGCGACGACGCGCGATCGAGGAGACCAGCCGGACCACGCTGCTGCTCGCCGAGGGCGGCGTCCAGGACGAGCAGGCCGCCCGTCGCCATCGGGGTGGCCCACTGGAGCCAGCGCATACGGGCAGAGAGGTCGCGGACGCGCTGGGCCGACTCCGGGTCCCGGTCGCCGGCCTCTTGGGCGCGACCGAGCCGGGCCCCCTCGCGATACGCGGCGGCGCTCGCGACCAGCGCGATGCCGGTGAGAGCCGTCTTCACGACGACTGCAGCTGTGGTCGGTGGGTGGACCGCGACGCGCCGCTTGTTGTCGGCGACGATCGCCAGCCCGCTCAGGAGGTGCACGCCGATCGCGCCGGCCTGCACAGGTCCCCACGAGGTCCACCCTTCGTCGGCGATGCGGGAGCGCTCCTGAGCGCTGTCGCCCACTCGTGATGCGGGGTTGAGAGCGACGGCGCCCATGAGCGAGCCGCCGAACCAGGCGGCGTTGGTGACAAGGTGCGCGGCCCGGACAGTGGTGCTGTAGATCGTCATCTCTCGACAGTAGGGAGGGCGGGCTCGGGCTGCACCACCCCTAAGGGTGGCCTGGTGCAGTGGGCCGCTCCGCCTACATTTGTCCGATGGCCGATGTGCAGGACCTCGTCGACGAGGCATCCGCGATCCTCCTCGCCCCGGTGACCCTGGAGGACCGTCGTTTCCGGCTGCTTGCCTTCGCCGCGCACGCCGGTGACGTCGACAGCGTGCGGGCCGAGACGGTGCTCTCCCGCGGAGCGCGCCCGCGCACCCGTGAGTGGTTCGAGAGCTTCGGCATCGCGCGGGCGAGCGCGCCGGTCCACGTGCCCGGCGACCCGGAACGTGGCACGCAGGCGCGGCTGTGCCTGCCTGCACGGTGGAGAGGGGTCACCCAGGGCTACCTGTGGGCGGTCGAGCCCCCCGAGGGGCTGACGACCGACCGGGTCCGTGCCGCAACGGTGCTCGCCGACCAGGCGGGGGAGCACCTGGCCCGGCTCACCTCCCGTCGCCGCGAGACCGAGCGTCTCGTCCTCGACCTGCTCGACGCGGAAGCGGGCTCGCGCAGCGGCCCCGCCCGCGAGCTGGCCGACGAGCTGGCCGTGGACCCCGGCGCCCGGCCGCGGTCGTCGTCCTGGGCGCAGCGCCCGGTGTCCGGCTGCGGGTCGACGAGGTGCACGGGCCTGGAGGTCTGCCGCGTCGTATCGGCGTCGCCGAGCGCTCGGGCGACCTCGTGCTCGTCGTCCCGGCGGCGACGGACCTGGAGGTCCATGACGCTGCCGAGTCGGCCCTGCGCACCCTCGGTCGGGTCGTGGAGGAGCACGTCGTCGCCGGGGTGGGCGATCTCGTGCCGCTGGTGGATGTGGCACGTTCCCTGCGCGAAGGGCGCGCCGCCCTGCGCGTCGTGCGTCCGTCCACCCCTGACCCGCCCGGCCAGTGCGCCGCCGCGCGAGTCCATGCGTGGTCGTCCCTCGGCATCGAGCGCCTGCTCGGCACGACGGCCGGCGACGACCTGCTCGAGGCGGTGCGCACCCCCGCGGTCGCGGAACTGCTCGCGGCCGCACCAGAGCTCGTCGAGACCGCCTGGGTCCATCTCGAGGAGGGTTGCTCAGTCGGCATCACCTCGGCTCGCCTCGGCCTGCACCGCCAGAGCGTCTACGCGCGGCTGCGGCGGATCGAGTCCGTGACCGGACTCGACCTCTCCCGTGGTCGCGACCGCCTCGAGCTGCACCTCGGCCTGCTCGTCCTGCGCCCCTGAGGCTGCATTGCCCTACGGCAATGCGCACCTGAGGCTGCATTGCCGTAGGGCAATGCAGCCTCAGGGGGTCGTCGCGCGGGTGACGAGGCGTTCGGCGACCTGGTAGACGCCGGTGAGCAGGGCGACGGCCGCCGTCACGTGGAGCAGCAGGGCCAGGGCGACCCCGAGGATCATCCCGGCGGCGCGGAAGCGCCCCCACCCGGCCAGCCCGATGACCACCGGGATGACGATCGCGCCGAGGGCGCCGGTGAGCAGCTCCATCCACCAGGGCCGATCGCCCATCCACGGCACGCCGCCGACGAGCGGCACGGCGACGTCGAAGAGGTCGAGCGTCGCGAGCACGCCGAGTCCGGCGACGACGAGCACGGTCGCGATCGCCGTCGCCCGCCAGCGCAGCCGCTCGGCCGCGGACCACGGCGAGCGCGTGTCCTGGAAGAAGGTCCCGAGCGTCACCGCGGTCCACATCAGCCACCGCCGGATCAGCCCGGTCCCGGTGTCGGCCATGGCGCCCGGAAGACGAGGTCGGCGCGCTCGCGGTCGATCCGCACCCCGGGAGCGGCGGTGAAGGCTCCGCGCACGAGCCCGTCGTGCAGCAGGGCCGCCGGCAGGTGCCGACCGGTGCGCGGCACGAGCCACAGGAAGATCGACGGCACTGAGGTCAGGTCGGTCGTGAAGGTCGTCGGGTCGACGGGCACGAGCAGCTGCCCCAGCTCACGGTCGCGGTAGCCCAGCCGTCGCCCCATGCGGAACTCCTCGACCGACATGTCGAGCGTGCGCTCGAGGACGATGAGCGGCGGCGACGTGGGGTCGGGCTGCCCGTCGGGCGGCCCACCGTCGTAGAAGCGTCTCGCCTGGGTCTCCAGCGGCCGGTCCATGCCACCAGCGTGGCAGGCGCCGGTGTCAGCGCGGCTCCCCGAACCCTGCACAACCCTAGGGTTGTGCGAAGTTCGGAGGCCCCAACTCCGCAAGACCCTAGGGTTTTGCGGAGTTGGCGGGTGCGTCAGGTCAGCGCGGCAGCAGCAGGTCGCAGACCTCGACGATCCGACGACGAAGGGAGTTGGACGTCACCATGAGCTCGCGCTGGCGGGCGACGTACTCGGCCTTGCCCTCCGGCGTCTCGATGGCGACCGGGTCCAGCCCGAGCCCCGAGACGTCGTAGGGCGAGGCCTGCATGTCGAGGCGCCGCACCCGCAGCGCGTGCCGGAAGGCGTCGAGGGTCACCTCCGAGGGCATCGCCGGCGCGAGCTTGAAGGCCCACTTGTAGGTGTCCATGCCCGCGTGCAGGCAGGCCGGCTGCTCGTGGTCGGCCTGGTCCTCCCGCGTCGGGCGAAGGGTGTTGCGCCCCACCGCATCCGGGGTGAAGAAGCGGTAGGCGTCGTAGTGGCTGCACCGGATGCGGTGGCCCTCGACGACCGCGTCCGTCGCCTCCTGTCCCAGGCGAAGGGGGAGCTGCTCGTGCCGCTGCTCGCCCGGCTGGAGGCGGTAGACCATCGCCCACTCATGCAGCCCGAAGCAGTCGTGGGTGCCCGGCCGCGACAGCGTCGCCGTGAGCAGGTCCCGCACGAAGGTGACGGTCCGCCCCCTTCGCCCGACGAAGTCGTCGACGTCGAGCCGGGCGCTGCCGTCCGCGCCCACCGTGTAACCGGACCGGCCGGCGAAGTCCTCGCCGGCGTCGAGCAGGGTCACGCCGGGGCCCGGGTGCCACCGGCGCAGGTGCGCCGGACGGTGTGCGTAGTACTCGAAGAGGAAGTCCTCGACGGCGTGACGCTCACCCCGTGCCCGGCGCTCGCGGTGGCCGGCCGTCAGCTCGTCGACCGCCTGCTCGTGGGCGCGCGCACGGGCGGTCCACTCCTCGCGGGTCAAGGTCGTCATCGGGGCAAGGCTAGATGTTCACTAGGGTGGTGCCGTGCGCATCGCGAGATACACCGAAGGTGACGACCCCGTCTACGGGCTCGTCGACGCAGACGGCAAGAAGATCGCCGAGGTGACCGGCGACCCGCTCTACCAGCGGATCGAGCTGACCGGTCGCACGACGACCGTCGACGAGGTGCGACTGCTCGCACCCGTCATCCCCCGCAGCAAGATCATCGGCATCGGGCGCAACTACGCCGACCACGCCGCCGAGATGGGCAACGAGGTCCCGGCCGAGCCGATGATGTTCCTCGTGCCCAACACCGCGGTCGTCGGTCCCGGCGACCCGGTCGTCATCCCGACGGAGCAGACGTCCAAGGTCAGCTTCGAGGGCGAGCTCGCGGTGATCGTCGGCCGGATGTGCAAGGACATCGAGCCGGAGGAGGCCAAGAAGGTCATCTTCGGCTACACGATCGCCAACGACGTCACCGCGCGCGACCTGCAGAAGGGCGACGGCCAGTGGGCCCGCGCCAAGGGGATGGACACCTTCTGCCCGCTCGGTCCGTGGATCGAGACCGACCTCGACCCGCAGGACGTCTCGATCGTCACCCGCCTCGACGGCGAGGTGGCCCAGGACGGCCACAGCTCCGACATGGTCCACGGTGTCGCGGCCCTCATCAGCCACGCGTCGAAGTCCTTCACCCTCCTGCCCGGCGACGTCATCCTCACCGGCACCCCGGCGGGCGTCGGCCTCGTCGACCCCGGGCAGCGGGTCGAGATCGACATCGACGCGATCGGGACTCTGGCCAACCCCTTCGTCGCCTCCGAGTGACGCGAAGCTGACGTGGACGTCGCCCGGTCGGTCCCGCTCTTCGTCCTCGCCGCGCTGCTCGAGATCGGCGGAGCTTGGCTCGTGTGGCAGGGGCTGCGCGAGCACCGCGGCTGGCTGTGGGTCGGCGCCGGTGTCATCGCACTCGGCCTCTACGGCGCGGTGGCGACCCTCCAGCCGGATGCGAGCTTCGGGCGGATCCTCGCCGCCTACGGCGGGGTCTTCGTCGCCGGGTCCCTGCTCTGGGGCATGGTCGTCGACGGGTTCCGCCCCGACCGGTGGGACGTCGCCGGTGCCCTCGTCTGCCTCGCCGGCGTCGCCCTGATCATGTACGCGCCACGCCCCGCCTGACCTCCCTTCGCTCCACGTCGACGCAGGGGGCCTCGAAGGGGAGTGCTCCCCATGTGCACCTCGTCACCTCGTCGCTAGCGTCGGGTCATCCACGGCGGGAGACCCTGATGACCCTGACCCACGGCGCCGATGCCGATCGACTGCGTGACATCGCAGCCCAGCTCGACGACCAGTCGGCACGGATGACCCGCGTGGGCACGGAGGCGAGTGCCCGACTCGTCGTGCTGCGGGGTGCGTGGGAGGGCCCCGACCTCGAGGACTTCGACCGGGAGTGGCGCCTCGCCCAGCGCCAGGTCGAGGAGTGCGCGGCGCGGCTGGCCACCGCCGCGCGGCAGCTCACCGCGCAGGCGGACGAGCAGGGTGAGACGAGCGCCCAGGTCGGCGGGGGAGCGGGTGGCCGATGCCGGTGCGCCGACGTCTCCCCGGGCCGTCCGCTCCCGGGCCGCAGGCGCCGCCGTCCCCACCGGCACCGGGCGGCTCGAGCTTCGACGACGACGTGCGCGGCACCGAGGGGCAGCGGGTCGATCGTGACCTGTGGTCCCTGGCCCACCACGTCTACGGGAGCGACAACGCGCTCTACGACGACCCGCTCATGCACGACGGGCAGCCCGACCTGCCGCCGGGCTACACGATGCCGACCGAGGACGAGATCCGCGCCCTGGGGCTCGACCCGGCGCAGTTCAACGACGACTCCTCGGGCCTCCAGTCGAGTCTCTACCGCACGCCCGACGGCGGCTACGTCCTCGCCTTCCGTGGCAGCGACGCCGACGAGCTGTCCGACTGGGTGGACAACGGCCTGCAGGGTGCCGGGCTGCCGGCTCGCCAGTACACGCAGGCCATGGAGCTGGCCGCGCAGGTCAACGCGGCGACCGGGGGCGAGGTCACCTTCACCGGGCACTCGCTCCGGCGGGTGCGGCTCGCCGCCGCGGCGGCGATGGCGACCGGCCAGCCGGCGGTCACCTTCGACGCGGCGGGAGTCCACGAGCACACCGCCGAGGCCGCCGCCGCGCTGCGCGCCGACGGGTCGACCGGCGCGTCCGTCATGGCCGAGACGAGCGAGGGGCAGATCCGGGCCTACAGCACCTCGACCGACATCCTCACGACCCAGCAGCAGAGCGGCCCGCTCGCCGGTCTCCTGCCCGACGCCCCCGGCACGCAGATCGTCCTGGAGACGCCCCAGAGCGAGCGGGGCGACGCCGCCGCGCGGACCGGCGCGATCATCGGCTCCGTGGTCGGCGCCGTCACCTCCGGCTTCGACCTCAACCCCTTCGACACCGCGCGCGACATCGCCGAGGGTGCGCAGACCGGTGCCGACATCGGCACGGGGGTGTGGGGCCACCACTGGAACCCGATGGAGGAGGCGCTCGCGGAGCGCTACCCCGACTGACGCCGGACCCCCCTTCGTCATGGTTGCGTGCAGACGGGGATGGGGCGCGGTGACGGCGATACGATCGGGCCATCATGAGCGACTCCTCTGCACCCTCCACCGCCCCCGCACCGACCGAGTCGTCGGCCCCTCGCCTGCGCGTCGCGCCGTCGCCGACCGGCGACCCGCACGTCGGCACCGCCTACATGGCCCTGTTCAACCTCGCCTTCGCGCGGCAGCAGGGCGGGCAGTTCGTCCTGCGCATCGAGGACACCGACCGGGCCCGCTTCAACGCGACGAGCGAGCAGCAGCTCTACGACACCCTCGGCTGGCTCGGCCTGCGCTGGGACGAGGGCCCCGACGTCGGAGGCCCCTACGCGCCCTACCGGCAGAGCGAGCGGCTGGAGACCTACCGGCCCTACGTCGACAAGCTCGTCGAGGACGGCCACGCCTACTACTGCTGGTGCTCCACCGAGCGCCTGACGGCGATGCGCGAGAAGCAGCAGAAGCTCAAGCTGCCCACCGGCTACGACCGCATGTGCCTGGGCAAGACGCGTGAGGAGCGCGCCGAGCTCGAGGGCTTCAACGAGACGCCGGTCGTGCGCATGCTCGTGCCCGACGACGCTCCGACGACCTTCGAGGACGTCATCCGCGGCACCGTCTCCGCGCCGCGCCCCGACGACCAGGTGATCCTCAAGGCCGACGGCTTCCCGACCTATCACATGGCCGTCGTCGTCGACGACCACGAGATGGGCATCACCCACGTCGTGCGCGGCGAGGAGTGGATCTCCTCGACGCCCAAGCACGTGCTGCTCTACCAGTGGCTCGGCCTCGAGCCGCCGAAGTTCGCGCACATGCCGCTGCTGCGCAACACCAACAAGTCGAAGATCTCCAAGCGCAAGAACCCCGAGGCGCGCCTCACGTGGTTCCAGGAGCAGGGTTACCTGCCCGAGGCCGTCGTCAACTTCCTGGGCCTGCTGGCCTACCCGCCGGCGAAGGGGGAGGACGGCCAGGACGTCGAGAAGTTCACCTTCGAGGAGTTCAGCCGCGACTTCGCCTGGAGCAAGGTCAACACGGTCGGCCCGATCTTCGACCTGAAGAAGCTCGAGTGGCTCAACGGCGCGTGGATCCGCGACCTCGAGCTCGGTGACTTCACCTCGCGCCTGCTGCCCTACCTGCAGGCCGACGGCGTCCTCGGCGACAACCCCTCGCTGGGCGAGCTCGCCCGGCTGAAGTCCGTCGCCGAGCTCATCCAGACGCGCATCGCGCTGCTCACCGAGGCGAGCGCTCTCGTGCGGCCCTTCTACACCGCCGACGCCGACCTGCAGATCGACGAGGACGCGCGAGCGGGCCTGAAGGACAACGCTGCCGAGGTCCTCGACGCGGCGATCACCGCGCTCGAGAAGCTGCAGGTGCCAGCCGGTGTCCTCTCGCAGGAGAGCCGCGACGGCAACGAGTGGCACGCCGAGCGGATCGAGGCGACGCTGCGCGAGGTCATCGTCGACGGTCTGGGCATCAAGCCGCGCTTCGCCTTCGGGCCGCTGCGCACCGCCGTCTCGGGGGCGCGGATCAGCCCGCCGCTCTTCGAGTCGATGGAGATCCTGGGCCAGGCGTCGACGCTCGAGCGGCTGCGCTCGCTGCGCTCCTCGCTGGCCTGAGCCGCGATTTGGGGAGTCGCCGATCGACGGGTAGCATCGTCTCTCGGTTCACAGGCCGCGCGGACTTCGGTCCGAAGGGTCGGTGATACCCCCTTGGGGTATGGTGTAATTGGCAACACGGCTGATTCTGGTTCAGTTGTTCTAGGTTCGAGTCCTGGTACCCCAGCGCTGAGAGCGGTCCGCCGCTCGATTTCGGAAAGAGCCCCCTTCGGGGTTAAGGTTCTCTCCGTTGCCCAGCCGGTCCGCCGGCCCGGGAAGCACATATGGCCCCGTTGTGTAGTGGCCTAGCACGCCGCCCTCTCAAGGCGGTAGCGCGGGTTCGAATCCCGTCGGGGCTACATCGGTCGAAGGCCCCCGCTCGTCAGAGCGGGGGCCTTCGTCGTGTCCGGCCTCTCCCAAACCCTGCAGCACCCTAGGGTCTTGCAGGGTTGTGAGCGTGGGCAAAGGGGATGTCGAGGATGGGTCAAGAAGCTGGTCGCGGCGCCGCCTGGGTGGGGCGGGCCCTGCTCGTTTCCTCGGGCGTTGCGCTCGGGGCGGTCAACGTCGCGGCGAACTTCGGGCTGGTGCCGGGGTCGTTCTGGCTGGCGAAGCTCGTGGGTGTTGCGTGGGGTTGGCTGATCGCAGGCTTTGCCGCGTGCTGGGCCGGGCGCACGTGGCGTGATGCGTTCGTGCGGTCCATGACCCTGCTCCTGCCCGCCGTGATCGTCTACGTCATCGCTGACGCGATGATGATCGCCCGCACCGTCGACGGCACTGGCCCCACGCCTGCTGCGGTCATCGTCGAGGGCATCTTCTGGAGCGTCGCGTCGGTGGGTGCCTCCGTGGGCTTGGCGACGATCCGCCGCCTGATCCGAGTCGACGGACCCATCGGGGTACTCGCTGCGGCAGCGTTGCCGACCTACATCGCCTACTCGGCGTGGAGTGTCCGACGCGACCTCGCGCGCATGGACGGCGACGATCCGGCGATGGTCGACGTGGCCACCTTCCTGCTGCCGGCTGCAGTGGTCGTCGCGATCGTGGCCGCAGCAGCTCGAGGGCTGGCGTCACGCGACAGGTGACGCCCGAAGGTCCAGGCCGAGCTGGCCGCACGCCGAGCCCGGCGTCGTTGACGTCACCCGGTTGCCCTTCTCCGGTCAGCCAGGTGGCGTCAACGACGACACGTGCGCACGACGACGACAGGCAGGGCGAAGGGGGAGATTCCCCCTTCGCCCTGTGGTCCGTCGCGACCTCTCGTCACTCGGTGTCGCGGTCGGCGGCCTCGGCCGCCCTGGCGTGCTTCTCCAGGACCTCGGTCAGCTTGTTGGCGCCGGCGATGACGGTCGCGGCGTGCAGGCGACCGGGCTGGCGGGAGAGGCGCTCGATCGGGCCCGAGATCGACACGGCCGCGATGACCCGGCCGGAGGGGGAGCGGACCGGGGCCGAGACCGAGGCAACGCCCGCCTCGCGCTCGCCGACGCTCTGCGCCCACCCGCGCGGCGCACCGCCGAGAGCATCGTCGCGTGAAGGCCGCCTCCTGCAGGCCACGGTGCAGCCGGTCGGGCTCCTCCCAGGCGAGCAGCACCTGGGCCGCGGAGCCGGCGTGCATCGACAGGGTCGCGCCGACGGGATCGAGTCGCGCAGCCCGACGGGGCGCTCGGCGGCCGAGACGCAGACGCGGTGCTCGCCCTGCCGGCGGAAGAGCTGGGCCGACTCGTTGGTGTGGTCACGCAGGGCGCCGAGGACCGGGCCGCCGCGACGAGGAGCTTGTCCTCACCGGCCGAGGCCGCGAGCTCGCCCAGGCGCGGGCCGAGGACGAAGCGCCCCTGCATGTCGCGTCCGACGAGCCGGTGGTGCTCGAGCGCGACCGCCAGTCGATGTGCCGTGGGGCGTGCCAGTCCCGTCGCCGCCACGAGCTGGGCGAGGGTCGAGGGACCCGCCTCGAGAGCGCCCAGCACGACGGCTGCCTTGTCCAGAACGCCAACTCCGCTACCGTTGTCCATGGAGTGATACTGACATCTCATGTCGTGAGACGCAAGGTCCGGGGGTCCGGTGACGTGCGAATCTCGATGTGGGACACGGCCCACAGGCCGTGACAACCACCGCCGGGATGGGAAAGAGAGAGATGGCTGGAACGCTGGCCGAGAAGGTCTGGGACGCACATGTCGTCCGACGCAACGACGGGGAGCCCGACCTCCTCTACATCGACCTGCACCTCCTGCACGAGGTGACGAGCCCGCAGGCCTTCGAGGGCCTGCGCCTCGCCGGCCGACCGGTCCGCCGCCCCGACCTCACCCTCGCGACCGAGGACCACAACGTCCCGACGACGCCGGGCCCGATCACCGACCCGGTGAGCAAGATCCAGGTCGAGACGCTGCGGGACAACTGCGCGGAGTTCGGCGTGCAGATCTATCCCATGGGCGACGCCGAGCAGGGCATCGTCCACGTCGTCGGCCCCCAGCTGGGTCTGACCCAGCCGGGCACGACGGTCGTCTGCGGCGACAGCCACACGAGCACCCACGGTGCCTTCGGCGCGCTCGCCTTCGGCATCGGCACGAGCGAGGTCGAGCACGTGCTCGCCACGCAGACGCTCTCGCTCAACCCCTTCAAGACGATGGCGATCAACGTCACCGGCCAGCTGCAGCCGGGCGTGACGGCCAAGGACATCATCCTCGCCGTCATCGCCAAGATCGGCACCGGCGGTGGCCAGGGCTACGTGCTCGAGTACCGCGGCGAGGCCATCGAGGCGCTGTCGATGGAGGCACGCATGACCGTGTGCAACATGTCGATCGAGGCCGGCGCCCGCGCCGGCATGATCGCCCCCGACGAGACGACCTTCGAGTACCTCAAGGGTCGCGACCACGCCCCGACCGGCGCCGACTGGGACGCCGCCGTCGAGGCCTGGCGCGAGCTGCGCACCGACGACGACGCCGTCTTCGACGCCGAGGTCGACATCGACGCCTCGACGCTCACCCCCTTCGTCACGTGGGGCACCAACCCCGGCCAGGGCTCGCCCCTCGGCGAGGCCGTGCCCGACCCCGAGGCCATGGGCGACGACAACGAGCGCTTCGCTGCGGCAAAGGCGCTCGAGTACATGGGCCTGACCGCCGGCACCCCGCTGCGCGAGGTCGCCGTCGACACCGTCTTCGTCGGCTCGTGCACCAACGGCCGCATCGAAGACCTGCGCGCCGCGGCCGAGGTCATCAAGGGCCGCCACGTCGCCGATTCCGTCCGCATGCTCGTCGTGCCCGGCTCCGCCCGCGTGCGGCTGCAGGCCGAAGGGGAAGGCCTGGACAAGGTCTTCACCGACGCCGGCGCCGAGTGGCGCCTGCCCGGCTGCTCGATGTGCCTCGGCATGAACCCCGACACCCTCGCCCCCGGCGAGCGCTCCGCCTCGACGAGCAACCGCAACTTCGAGGGGCGCCAGGGCAAGGGGGGCCGCACCCACCTCGTCAGCCCGCTCGTCGCCGCGGCCACCGCCGTGCGCGGGACGCTGTCGAGCCCGGCCGACCTGGACGCCCTGCCCGCCACCGACCTCGTCACCGAAGGAGCCTGAGCCATGGACGCATTCACCACGCACACCGGCACCGGGGTCCCGCTGCGCCGCAGCAATGTCGACACCGACCAGATCATCCCGGCGGTCTACCTCAAGCGCGTCTCGCGCACCGGCTTCGAGGACGGCCTCTTCGCGGCCTGGCGCAATGACGAGACCTTCGTGCTCAACCAGCCGGCCTACCGCGAGGGCTCCGTGCTCGTCGCCGGCCCGGACTTCGGCACCGGCTCCTCCCGCGAGCACGCCGTGTGGGCGCTCAAGGACTACGGCTTCCGCGTCGTCATCTCCTCGCGCTTCGCCGACATCTTCCGCGGCAACTCGAGCAAGCAGGGGCTGCTCGCCGCGCAGGTGAGCCAGGACGACGTCGAGCTGCTGTGGAAGTACCTCGAGAACACCCCGGGTGCCGAGATCACCGTCGACCTCACCGCACGGACCGTCACCGCCGGTGACATCGTCTGCGCCTTCCACGTCGACGACTACACGCGCTGGCGTCTGCTCGAAGGCCTCGACGACATCGGCCTGACCCTGCGCCACGAGCAGGACATCACCGACTTCGAGGCGACCCGGCCGAGCTGGAAGCCGACGACGACGCCTGCCTGACCGGCGTGTCGTCGCCACGATGACGAAGGGGGTGCTGCGGCACCCCCTTCGTCATGTCGTCCTCGTGCCGTGACGATCGTGACGGGCGGCTGCGGCCCAATCCCGTTGTGCCGCAGGACGCCCCGCTGCAGGACGAAGGGGGAGCCCCTCACCCCGCGCAGCGGGCAGGGTGCGAATGCGCTTGTGCGGCAAGAAAAGGCGACGTCCAAATGACCCACCGGAGGTCGTGACCCCAATACCGTCGGAACAGGTCGGGTGTACGGCTCGGCCTTCCCAGCCGGGGGACGACCGGCGCCGCACCGCTACGGGAGTGACCGTGAACAAGGCAGAACTCGTCAAGGCTCTCGAGGAAAGGCTCGGCAGCCGCAAGGCCGCCCAGGAAGCACTCGAGGTCGTGCTCGACACGATCGTCCGTGAGGTCGCCAAGGGCGGCCGCGTCGCCATCACCGGCTTCGGCACCTTCGAGAAGGCGGCCCGCGCCGCGCGCACCGGCCGCAACCCGCGCACCGGTGAGGTCGTCAAGATCAAGAAGACCAGCGTCCCCCGCTTCAAGGCCGGCACGAGCTTCAAGGGCTATGTCGCCGACCCGCGCTCGCTGCCCAAGGCCGCACCCGCAGCTGCGCGTGCTGCCGCCGGCACGGTGACCGGTGCGGCCGTCGCCGCCGGTGGCACCGCCCTGTCGATCGCCGAAGGTGCACTGCCCGGGCGTCGCACGAAGAAGTCCGCCGCGAGCTCGACCCCGGCCAAGAAGACGGCGACGAAGACCTCCGCCGCGAAGAAGTCGGCGGCCAAGAAGTCGACGGCCAAGAAGGCGACTCCGGCGAAGAAGACGTCGGCGGCCAAGACGACGACGAAGAAGGCCACTCCGGCGAAGAAGACGTCGGCGGCGAAGACCACGGCCAAGAAGGCCACTCCGGCGAAGAAGACCGCATCCTCGGCCGGCAGCGGCAGCTGACCCGAGGAGCACGACGAGGGCCGACGACCACGTGGTCGTCGGCCCTCGTCATGTCGGCCCGCGCCGTGCCGTCAGGCGATCGTCTCACCGTCGCCGATGCCGACGATCCACAGACGGGTGACCACGCCGTCGGCGACGACGATGCTCACCCGCTGCCCGGGGCGCACGAAGCGCAACGAGCTCTCGGCGAAGACCTCGGGCGTCGCCTCGAGGCGCACACCCTCGTCGGTGACGACGACGGTGCCGTCGTCCGGGCTGTGGGAGAAGACCGTGGCTTGCACAGGTCGAGCGTATCCGTGGCCTAGGGTGTGCAAGGCCGAGAGCAAGAAGAGGTGACATGGTCGTCCACCGCACGCACACGCCCGTGATGTACCGGGTGGCTGCCGGGCTGCTGCGCGGGGCGATGCGCCTCGTCGCCCGCTACGAGGTGAGCGGTCTGGAGCACGTGCCCGAGCAGGGCGGCTTCATCATCACGCCCAACCACGTCTCCCACGTCGACCCCTTCCCGTGGGCGCACGTGCTCTACAACCGCGGCTACAGCCCCGTCTACCTGGCCAAGAGCACGCTCTTCGACACCCCGGTCGTCGGGTGGGTCCTGCGCCACGCCAAGCAGGTGCGCGTCGACCGCGAGACGACGTCGGCCGGCACCGCACTCGTCCACGCCGTGCGGGCGCTCGATGCGGGGGAGTGCGTCGTCATCTACCCGGAGGGTTCGCTCACCCGCGACCCCGACCTGTGGCCCATGCGGGGCAAGACCGGCGCAGCGCGCCTGGCCCTGCAGTCCGGTGCGCCGGTCATCCCCGTCGCCCAGTGGGGGCCGCAGGACCTGCTGCCCCGCTACGCCAAGCGCCCTCGCCTGTCGCGCCACCGGGTGCGTATCCAGGTGCGCTTCGGTCCGCCCGTCGACCTCGACGACCTGCGGGCACAGCCGGCGAAGGGAGCGGCCGTCACCGCGGCCACCGACCGGATCATGCAGGCCATCACCACCGAGCTCGAGACCATGCGCGGTGAGCGTGCACCGGCCGAGCGCTTCGACCCAAAGGCCCATGGCATGCGTGTCACGGGCGACTACCGATCAGGAGAGCAGTCGTGAGCCACATCGCAGTCTTCGGAGCCGGCAGCTGGGGCACCGCCTTCGCCTCGATCCTCGCCGACGGCGGCAACGACGTGCGGGTCTGGGGCCGACGCCCCGAGCTCGTCGAGCAGCTCAACCGCGGGGTCAACGACGACTACCTGCCGGGCGTGCAGCTACCGGGCGGGATCAGCGCCTCCACCGACCCCGCCGAGGTCACCGAGGGCGCCGAGATCGTCATCCTGTCGGTGCCGTCGCAGTCGCTGCGCACCAACCTCACCGAGTGGGCGCCGCTGCTCGGCGACAAGATCGTCGTGTCCCTGATGAAGGGCATCGAGCTCGGCACGACGAAGCGGATGAGTGAGGTCATCCACGAGGTCGCCGGGGTCCCGGCCGACCGGATCGGCGTCGTGAGCGGGCCCAACCTCGCCCGCGAGATCGTCCAGCGGCAGCCCGCCGCCACGGTCGTCGCCTGCCCCGACGTCTCCGCCGCCGACCGGGTCGCTGCGGCCTGCTCGACGAGCTACTTCCGCCCCTACACGAGCCAGGACGTCGTCGGCGCCGAGCTCGGGGGCGCGGTGAAGAACGTCATCGCCCTCGCCGTCGGCATGGCCGCCGGCCTCGGCTTCGGCGACAACACCAAGGCCACGCTCATCACCCGCGGGCTCGCCGAGACGACCCGCCTGGCGATGGCACTGGGCGCCGACCCGCGGACGATGGCCGGTCTGGCCGGCGTCGGCGACCTCATCGCGACGTGCATGTCGCCGCTGTCGCGCAACCACTCCTTCGGCGTCAAGCTCGGCGAGGGCATGTCGGTCGCCGAGGTCACCGAGCAGACGAAGCAGACCGCCGAGGGCGTGAAGTCCTGCGCCTCGATCCTCGACCTCGCCCGCGCCCACGGCGTCGACGTGCCGATCACCGAGATGGTCAACCGCGTCGTCCACGAGGGCTTCGCCCCCGCCGACATGGTCGACGTCCTGCTCGCCCGCGCCCGCAAGCACGAGACCGAGTAGCCCCCCGGTCCCTGAGGAGCTTGCGCAGCAAGCGTCTCGAAGGGCCCGCTCCGGACGAAGGGGGACGACCGCGCCCGCCGAAGTCCTTCGTCTCCCCGCACGTCGCGTCGTCGTGCCTGACTTCGGCTTGATGTGCGCGGTCATCCCCCTTCGTCCTGCGCCTGCTCTCCTCCCCGGTCCCTGAGGAGGCCGTCCGCGGCCGACTCGAAGGGCCGGTCCCTCAGCTGGCCCGGTGGAGGTGATGGCGACCGGCTATCCGGTCGTTTTTAGCTCTACCCGAGCGAAGGGCCGTGCTCAGATCCGGTCGAGGGCCTGCTGCAGGTCGGCCCAGAGGTCGTCGACGTCCTCGACGCCGACGGACAGGCGGACGAGGTTGTCGGGGACGGCGTCGGGCTCGCCGGGCTGGCGGCGGCGGCGCTCGAGCTGCGACTCGACACCACCGAGGCTCGTCGAGGGCGACCAGATGCGGGTGCCGGCGGTCATGGCCTCGGCCTCGGCGGCGCCATCACCGTCGCCGGCAACCTCGACGGAGACGATCGCGCCCCAGCCGGGGTAGCGCACGCGGGAGATGCGCGGGTGGGTGGCCAGGCGTTCGGCGAGGTCGGCGGCGTTGGCGCACGCCCGCTCCAGGCGAAGGGAGAGCGTGCGCAGCCCGCGCAGCGCGAGCCACGCCTCCATGGGTCCGGCGATCGCCCCACCGAGGGTGCGGTGGCGGGCGAGGCGGGCGTGCAGCTCCCGGCCCGCGTCGGTGCCGGGGGTGACGGTCAGGCCGAGGATGACGTCGGAGTGGCCGGAGAGGTACTTCGTCGCGGAGTGCACGACGACGTCGACGCCGTCCTCGAGCGGGCGCTGCAGCAGCGGGGTGGCGAAGGTGTTGTCGACGACGACGAGCGCCCCCGACTCGTGCGCGGCGTCGGTGAGGGCGGCGATGTCGGCGACCTCGAGCAGCGGGTTGGACGGCGACTCGAGCCACAGCAGGTCGGCGCCGGCAAGGGCCGCGGTCGTCGCCGCGGTGTCGGTGACGTCGACCCACCGGACCTCGAGCCGACCGTCGCGCGCCGCCTCGGTGAGCGTGACGACGACGCCGTTGTAGGCGGCAGCCGGCGCGACGACGGTGCCGCCGGTCGGCACGAGCGAGAGCGTGGCCTGCACCGCGGCCATGCCGGACGAGAAGAGGAGCGCGTCACCCCCTTCGAGCTCGCCGACCGCCTCCTCGAAGGGAGTCCACGTCGGGTTGCCGACCCGCGCGTAGTTGACCGGCCCGTCCTGGATGTAGGTCGAGGTGAAGGTCACGGGCGGGTTGAGCGCCGCACCCGGGGTGCGCTCGGGGCGCCCGAGGGCGACCACCTTGGTGCGGGGGGAGAGGGCCTGTGCGGCGTCGTCGTGCTCCATGAGGGCGAGGCTAGAGGTTAGTCTCTCCCCGATGAGCAGCCAGTCCAGCCGCAAGCCCCGCGTCGCCGTTGTCTTCGGCGGTCGCTCCTCCGAGCACGCCGTCTCCTGCGCCACGGCCGCGGGCGTGCTGCGCGCGATCGACCGTGACGCCTACGACGTCGTCCCCGTCGGGATCACGACCGACGGGTCGTGGGTGCTCGCCGCCGACGACCCCGATGCGCTGGCGCTCACGCCGGGGCACACGCCCGAGGTCACCGAGACCGGCACCGAGGTCATCCTGCCGACCCGCGTCGGCGACTCCACCCTCACGGTGCACCGAGCAGGGCAGGCGCTCGAGGCCCTCGGCGAGGTCGACGTCGTCTTCCCGCTGCTCCACGGCCCCTACGGCGAGGACGGCACCCTGCAGGGCATGCTCGAGCTCGCCGACATCCGCTACGTCGGCTCGGGCGTCCTCGCCTCCGCGGCCGGCATGGACAAGCACTACATGAAGGTCGTCTTCGCCGGCGCCGGCCTGCCCGTCGGGCCCTACACGGTCATCACCGACGCCCAGTGGCGCCGGGACAAGGCCGCCGCGATGGACGCCGTCAACGCGCTGACCTTCCCCGTCTTCGTCAAGCCCTGCCGCGCCGGCTCGTCGATGGGCGTGTCCAAGGTCGACGCCCCTGACGGGCTCGAGGCGGCCATCGAGGCCGCCCGCGAGCACGACCTCAAGGTCATCGTCGAGTCCGGCATCGTCGGCCGTGAGATCGAGTGCGCCGTCCTCCAGGGGCGCGGGCTCGACGCCCCCCGCACCTCGATGCCCGGCGAGATCGTCGTCGAGTCCGGCCACGGTCACGACTTCTACGACTTCGAGGCCAAGTACCTCGACGAGGCCTCGGTCGTGCTGTCCTGCCCGGCGGACCTGCCGCAGGCCGCGATCGACGAGGTGCGCCGCCTGGCGGCCGCGGCCTTCGAGTCGCTGGCCTGCGAGGGCCTGGCCCGGGTCGACTGCTTCGTCACCGAGGGCGGCGCCGTGGTCATCAACGAGATCAACACGATGCCCGGCTTCACCCCGCACTCGATGTACCCGCGCATGTGGGACGCGAGCGGCCTCGCCTACCCCCGAGCTCGTCGACGAGCTCATCCAGCTCGCCCTCGAGCGCCCCGTCGGCCTGCGCTGACCGCGCCAACCCTGCAGGACCCTAGGGTCTTGCAGAGTTGGGGCAGGGCGAGGGGGAGTGGGCCCTGCGCTGATCCTCAGGAGCACTCGCGCCCGTTGGTCGGCAGCTCCTCGACCGCCTGCGTGAAGGCGGGCAGCAGCAGCGGCCCCGGCCCGTGCGCCTCGGGCACGATGACCTCGATCGCCGGGTCGCGCCCATAGGTCGTCAGGCGCGTGCCGTCCCCGAGCTCCTCGGCGACCCAGCCGATGTCGTCGACGACGACGCACTGCTCCTCGGTCGGTCCCAGGGCCGGCATCCGCACCGGGCGACGACCGCCGGGTCGCCCCACGCCCGCACCCGGGTCGCTCGGGTCGGTCTCGCGGGGCTCCAGCTCGCTCAGCGTCGAGGGCCAGTGCTCGGCGGCCGCGACGCACGGCGGGCTGTCCGCCGCATCGGGCACGGCCACCTCCACGGCACCTCCGCAGCCCGCGAGCAGCAGCGGCAGCGCGCAGCCGAGGGCGAGAGCGGCACGAGGTCGGCGGGTGAAGGGCACGGCGGGGAGGCTACCGTGCGGTGCTGACCCCCTTCGCCTCGATGGAGCGTGACCGATGCACCCGACCCGCCTGTCCGACCTGTCGGAGGGGGAGCTGCTGAGGCGCCTCTTCCCGGTCTACGACACGGCGAAGGGGGGACCCGCCGACGTCGTCCTCGGCCCGGGCGACGACGCGGCCGTCCTCGCCGCACCGTCCGGGGCCGTCGTGCTCACGACCGACACGATGGTGCGCGGGCGCGACTGGCTCGACACGTGGTCCTCGCCGCAGGAGGTCGGGCACAAGGCCGTCGTGCAGAACGTCGCGGACATCGCCGCGATGGGCGCCACGCCCACCGGTCTGCTCGTCGCGCTCGCCGCCGACCCCGCGACCGAGGTCGACTGGGCACTGGGCCTGGCCGAGGGCATCGCTGCGGCCGCCCGCGAGGCGGGTGCCCCGGTCCTCGGTGGCGACCTGTCGTCGGCAGGGGAGGGCAGCGTCCTCGTCGCCATCACGGCCATCGGTGACCTGGGCGGCCGCGCCCGGTCGCGC
>NZ_JBNFOF010000034.1:0-19851 GCF_057364645.1 Janibacter sp. CFPM2_SD2 | reverse complement strand
CGGCGCGGAGCGGCACCTCGCCCGGCCGCGAGCGACTGCTCGGCCCAGGCGTCGACCGCCGCAGCGCGGTGGGGTGTCCAGGTCGTCGGCGACGGCCTCGCGGATCGCGGCAATGGTCGCGGTCGCATCGGGGCCACCGTCGGTGGAGAGCCCGGCGCGCCAGTGCTCGAGGCGCTCCTGGGCGCGGGTGAGGTCCTCGGCCGTCCACTCCCACTCACCGCGGTAGTGGTGCGCCAGCAGGACGAGGCGGATCGCCATCGGGTCGACGCCCTCCGAGCGCAGGGTCGACACCCGCACGAGGTTGCCCTTGGACTTGCTCATCTTCTCGCCGTCGTAGGCGACCATCGCCTGGTGCGCCGTGTGCCGGGCGAAGGGCCGCTCCCCCGTGATCGCCTCGGCCTGGACGACCGACATC
Organism: Janibacter sp. CFPM2_SD2; assembly: GCF_057364645.1. Taxonomy (NCBI): domain Bacteria; kingdom Bacillati; phylum Actinomycetota; class Actinomycetes; order Micrococcales; family Intrasporangiaceae; genus Janibacter; species Janibacter sp. CFPM2_SD2. The sequence goes on along the minus strand of NZ_JBNFOF010000034.1, from coordinate 19,436 downwards.
TCGTGGTGCGGGAAGACGAGGTCGGTCCCGCCGCCCTGGACGTCGACGTGGTCACCGAGGTGCTCCATGGCGATCGCCGTGCACTCGATGTGCCAGCCGGGACGCCCCCGGCCGAGCTCGCCTGCGTCCCAGGCGGGCTCGCCCTGACGCTCGCCGCGCCAGAGCATCGGGTCGAGCGGGTCGCGCTTGCCGGGACGCTCCGGGTCGCCACCGCGCTCGGCGGAGAAGGCGAGCATCGTCTCGCGGTCGAGGTGGCTCAGCTCGCCCAGTCCGCCGGCGGCGGCCAGGTCGAGGTAGGTGTCGCGGACGCCGTCCTCGACGACCTCGTAGGTCACCCCGAGCGCGACGAGCCGCTGGACCGCGGCGATGATCGTCGGCATCGACTCCATGACGCCCATGAAGTGGTCCGGCGGGATGACGCCGAGGGCGGTCATGTCCTCGAGGAAGAGGGCGATCTGGTCGCTGCCGAGGTCACGCCAGTCGACCCCGTCGCGCGCGGCCCGCTCGAAGAGCGGGTCGTCGACGTCGGTGACGTTTTGCACGTAGGTCACCGCGCGCCCACCGTCGCGCAATGCGCGACCGACGACGTCGAAGGTGACGTAGGTGGCCGCGTGCCCCATGTGCGTCGTGTCGTAGGGCGTCACGCCGCACACGTAGAGACTCGCCGTGCCCTCGGGCTCGACGGGGGCCACCTCGCCCCGGGCCACGTCGTGGAGGCGAAGGGAGATCGGCTCTCCGGGGACGACGGGCAGGTGGGGTGCAGGCCAGGCTCTCACCCGGACAGCCTACGAGGTCGGCGAGGTGATCACGCCAGCGCCCGAGACGCGGTGCGGCCTCACAGCGGAGGCCACGGGATCGCCGGCCAGTCGCCGGTGGGCACCGGGTGCGAGCCTGTGGTCAGCAGGCTCTCGACGCGGCCCCGCAGCGCCTCGATCTCGGTCGGCGTGATGAGCTCGACGAGCTCGGCCACCACCTCGGGTCGCGACAGCTCGCCGTCGAGACGCGACAGGCGCTCGAGGTCCCCAGCAGTGAGCGGGTCACCTGCCCAGCCCCACAGCACGGTCCGCAGCTTCGGGTCCTCGTGGAGGCTCACTCCGTGGTCGATCCCCCACAAGCCTCCGTCGTGCTCGAGCACGTGACCGCCCTTGCGGTCGGAGTTGTTGAGCACCGCGTCGAGCACGGACATCGAACGCAGCCGGGAGTCGTCGGGGTGCGACAGCAGCAGGGGCGCACCGGTCTCGTCCTCCCCCTCGAGGACGACGAGATTGCCCTCGGGCACGGCACCGGGTGGGGTGACGGCCACCGGCGTCGGGCACAGGCTCGTCGGCTCACCGAGCCACCGCTGGACGGAGCCCGGCCCGGCCGGTCCGTCGCGCCACACGGTCTCGGGGCACGAGCCCGAAGCCGCCGAGGGCGTCGATGCGCCACGCGGCGACCTCGCGGGCGGCGAGCGAGCCGTCGGGGAAGTCCCACAGCGGGCGCTCGCCGTCGACCGGCTTGTAGGCGACGGTCACCGCGGGCCCGCCGGCTGAGCGCACCTCGGCGACGAAGACGGCATTGCTCGCCAACGGGTGCCGTCCGAGGACGACGAGCTCCCCGTCGGTGAGCGAAGGGGGTGACGCCACCGTCAGCGCTTGTAGCCGTTGGCACGCGGGCAGATGTGCCCGTCGGCGTCGACCGCCCCACCGCAGAAGGGGCAGGCCGGACGCCCGGCGCGCACGACCGTCTCGCACCGGCGGGCGAAGGCACGCGCCTGCGCCGGCCCCAGCGACACCCGCAGGCTGTTGAGGTCGGGCGTGGCCTCGAGCTCGTCGACCTCGTCGGGGTCGTGGTCGTGGGCCTCGATGAGCACGACGTGCCGGTCGTCGTCCCACGACAGGGCGAGGGCCTGCACGCGGAAGTCCTCGGAGATCGGGGTGTCGAGCGGGGCGTTGTCGGCCGCCTCTGCCGCGGCCGCGACGGTCGCCTCGAGCCCGGCGACCTGGTCGAGCAGCTCCCCGATGCGCTCGGCGAGGACCTGGGCGTGCAGCTTCTCGAGCGAGACCTGCACGCGTCGACTCTCGTCGCTGGCCTGCAGGAAGAAGGTCCGCTGCCCGGGTGGGCCGACGGTGCCCAGGACGAAGCGCTCCGGGGGGTCGAACTCGACGACGGTCATGACGTCGACCCTAGTCCTGCCCCGCCGCCGACGACCGCGTCCCCCGCTGCCGGGGTGTCCGGAGCAGGGGGCGGCGGCTTCAGCGCGGAGCTGCCGGTGTCGTTGCTGCGCAGCAGCATCGGCCGGCTCTCGGTGTAGTGCACGACGGAGATGGAGGCTGGGTCGACGTGCAGCCGCTGGAAGTCGTCGAGCGGGGTGCCCACGGCGTCGGCGAGCACCGCCTTGATGACGTCGCCGTGGCTGATCGCCGCCCACACCGCGTGCGCACCGTGCTCGGCCGTGACCGCGGCATCGATCTCTCGGACGGCCGCGACGGCTCGGTCGGACATCGCCTGCATCGACTCACCGTCGTAGTCGTCGCCGGCGGGGAAGGTCACCCGGCTCGGCGTGTCCTGCACGACCCGCCACAGCGGGTCCTTGGCGAGCTCGGAGATGGCCCGACCGGTCCACGCGCCGTAGCGGCACTCCCCCAGGCCCTCGTGGACCTGTGCCTCCAGCCCGTGCGCCGCGAGCAGTGGCTCGGCCGTCTCGCGGCAGCGCTGCAGCGGCGAGGTCGCGACGTGGACGACTGGGGTGTCCTCCAGCCGGTCGACGAGCCGGGCGGCCTGCTGCCGGCCGGTGTCGTCGAGGGAGACGCCGGGGGTCCAGCCCGCCAGCACTCCCTTCGTGTTGGCCGTCGACCGTCCGTGCCGGATGAGGATGCAGTACGCCACGCCCCTCACACTAGGCGCCCCGGGCGCTGCGCCTGAGACGATGCCCGGGTGATCGTCGACCAGGCCCGCTACAGCGACGGGCGCCGCCTCCCCTGCACCGACATCGGAGCCAGCCTCCGCGAGATCCGCACGCAGGGCAGTCGTGACTTCCTGTGGATCGGCATGCGCGACCCATCTTCCGAGACCTTCGACGAGGTGTCCGAGCAGCTGGGGCTGCACCCGCTCGCCATCGAGGACTCGGTCAAGGGTGACCAGCGGCCGAAGGTCGAGCGCTACGGCGACGGACACTTCGTCGTGCTGCGTCCGCTGCGCTACGTCGAGGCGACGTCCGACGTCGAGTCCGGCGAGATCATGGTCTTCATCGGCCCCGGCTACATCGTCACCATCCGCCGCGGCGAGGCCAGCCCGCTCGCCGGTCTGCGCAGCCGACTCGAGACCGACGACCACGAGGCGCTGCAGCACGGCCCGTGGGGCGTCTTCTACGCGATCATCGACTTCGTCGTCGACCAGTACCTCGACATCGAGGACGAGCTGCAGCGCGACCTCGACGACATCGAGGCCAGGGTCTTCTCACCCGACGAGCAGGTCGACACCGAGGAGATCTACGCCCTCAAGCGCGAGGTGCTGGAGTTCAAGCGAGCCGCGGTCCCGCTGAGCCGTCCGCTCTCCCAGCTCATCGGGGTCGACACCCCGGTGCCGACGGACGAGCTGCGGCTGTACTTCCGCGACGTCTACGACCACGTCACCCTCGTCATCGACAACACCGAGTCCCAGGACCGGCTGCTCTCCGACGTGCTCAACGCGCACCTCGCCCTCGTCGGCGTGCAGCAGAACCAGGACATGCGCAAGATCTCGGCATGGGCCGCGATGGCCGCGCTGCCGACGATGGTGGCCGGCGTCTACGGCATGAACTTCGAGGGGATGCCCGAGCTCACCGCGAGCGTCGACGTCTCCGGCCACGAGGTCTACTACGGCTACCCGCTGGCCCTGCTGGCGATGGTGCTCATCTGCCTCGGGCTCTACCGGCTCTTCAAGCGCTCCGGCTGGCTGTGAGCCACCGGGCTCAGGCCCGGTCGTCGTCCCGGTCGTAGTCCTCGTCGTCGAGACCCGAGTAGGACTGGTCGTCCTCGTCGTCGTCGTAGTCGTCGTCCGACTCGTCATCGTCGTCGACCATGAACTGCTCGTCGACGACGACCAGCGGGGTCATCTCGCCGGTCGCGTCGTGGAGGGCGTCGTCGTAGGCCTCGAAGGCATCGGCCAGGTCCTCGTAGGCGGCGACGACCGTCGGGTCGTCCTCGCCGCGACGCTGGGACGAGGCCTCGAGGTGACGCTCGAAGGCGGCGATCAGCTGGTTCAGGGCGGGGCGCGGGTCGCTCATGGGCATGACGCTACCGGTCATGGGCGACAATGGCACCGATGGCTGAGTACGAGTTCCGCACGATCGTCTTCCCGCGCGATGCCGCACGCTCCGCGATCCGTCAGGAGCTGGCCGACCACGCCGAGTACGGCCGGTGGGAGCTGCACCGCACGGTCGTCTACATGAGCGGCAAGCAGCGGGCATGGTTGCGGCGCAAGATCATCCGCGTGCCACGCCCGCCGATGCTGCCCACTCCCTGAGCCGGGACGTCAGCAGTCCTCGACGAGGCGCCACAGCACCCGCGCACCGAACTCCAGGGACTCCAGCGGCACCCGCTCGTCGATCCCGTGGAACATCGGGGCGAAGGGCAGGTCCGCGGGCAGCCGCAGCGGCGCGAAGCCGTAGCCGACGACCCCGAGCGCCTCGAGCGCCTTGTTGTCCGTCCCGCCGGAGAGGCAGTAGGGCAGGATCGTCGCCTCCGGGTCCTCCCCGAGCAGCGCGGCGCGCATCCTGTCGACGAGCTCGCCGTCAAAGGGCGCGTCCAGCGAGATGTCACGGTGGTCGACGACGACCTCGACGTGCTCGCCGGCGAGCTCGCGGATGGTCGCCATGAGGTCCTCCTCGTGGCCGGGGAGGAAGCGGCAGTCCAGCGAGGCGCTCGCGGTCTGCGGCACGACGTTGTGCTTGTAGCCGGCGTCGAGCATGGTGACGTTGGCCGTGTCCTGCAGCGCGCCGCGGACGAAGCCGGCGGCCGGCCCGATCCGCTCGAGCAGCGCCTCGGCGTCCTCGTCGCTGTAGCCGACACCGGTGAGCTCGCTCAGCCCGTCGAGCAGGCCGCGGACGCTGGCGATGAACTCACGGGGCCACTTGTGGGCGTCGATCCGGGCGATGGCCTCGGCGAGGTGGACGATCGGGTTGTCCGAGGTCGGGACGGAGCCGTGACCGGCCGTGCCCTTCGCCTCGAGCCTGAGCCAGGCGATGCCCTTCTCCGCGGTCTGGAGGAGGTAGGCCCGGCGGGGCTCCCCCTTCGCGTCGTCGACGGTGACGCTGTAGCCACCGACCTCGCTGATCGCCTCGGTGACGCCGTCGAAGACCTCGCGGTGCTCACGGACCATGAACTGGCTGCCGAGGACGCCACCGGCCTCCTCGTCGGCGAAGAAGACGAAGAGCAGGTCGCGCGGCGGGACCGTGCTGGTCCGCGCGAGGTGCCGCACGCAGGCGAGCATCATCGCGACCATGTCCTTCATGTCGACCGCGCCGCGGCCCCAGAGGCACCCGTCACGCTCCACGCCGTCGAAGGGGGGAACGCTCCAGTCCTCGGCGTGCGCCGGCACGACGTCGAGGTGCCCGTGGATGCACAGGGCGCCGCGGTCACGGTCGGCGCCGGCGATGCGCACCGCCACGGTCGTGCGACCGGGCTCGGACTCGAAGACCTGGGGCTCGAGGCCGACCTCGCGTAGCTGGGCGACGACGTAGTCGGCGGCCTCACGCTCCCCCGGGCCGTCCTGGCCGGGGCCGTAGTTGCTCGTGTCGATCCGCAGCAGGTCGCGGCAGATGCGCACGACCTCCTGCTCGGGCGCGGTGGTCTCGCTCATGTCGGCAGCGTACGTGCCCCGGGTGGTGGTCAGGGGGCGCGGTAGGGGTTGGCCGGCTCCTCGCCGAGGGTCCACCACTGCGCATCGCCCCACTGCCGGGCCATCTCGCGGCCCGCCTCGAAGCCCTGCTCCCAGGCCACCGCCGGGTCGGGCAGGCACCCGGCGTCGCGCAGCGCCTCCGCCACGGCCAGGCTCTCGTCGAGCCCGAGGAAGGTCACCTCGGCCACGGCACGGCGGACCACCTCGGCCGCGTGCTCGATGCGGGGGTCGGTCATCGTCACTCTCCCTTCGTGTGATGGTCCGTCCTACCAGAGCGGCCACACCGCGGCGCGACGAAACGACGACGGCCCCCCGCTCCGAAGAGCGAGGGGCCGATCCGATCTGTAAGCAGAGGTCAGAGGATCTGGAACCCCCCGCTCTCGTGGAGAAAGCCCGCGAACTCCTCGACGTGCTCGCGGGAGAAGCACACCTGCGCATGAAAGGGCAGCGTCGTGCCGAGTCCCTGGCACCCGTTGCAGCCTCCCGCGCCGCTCGTGTCGCGGCGGTCGTAGCCGTAGCGGACTCCCACCTCGTCGCGGCGCAGTCCGGTGCCTCCACACAGCGGGCAGGGCTGCCGGTCAACGGCGCCCGCGGCGTTGTGCAACTGCCCGCAGGTGCTCCTCGACGCGCCCCTGCCACGTGCCCGGTCGAGAGCAGTCGACAGCCTCTGCGCGTCCTTCGCGTTCAGCCCGTCGCCGGTGGCCAGTGCGCTCCCCTCGCTGGGGTCGACGACGTCGAAATGCCGCCGCGAACCCGGACGGGACAGCATGGCGGACTCCGTCGCGACAGTCGCCGGGGCAAGGCACTCGTGTTCAATGCTCTCGAGCCGCTCTAGGCGCCGAGCTTGGCGATCAGCGCGTCCGCGGTCGCGGCCGACGAGGCCGGGTTCTGCCCGGTGAGGAGCAGCCCGTCCTCGACGACGTACGGCGCCCAGTCGTCGGACTTGGAGTAGTCGGCGCCCAGGCGGACCAGCTCGTCCTCGACCAGGAACGGCACCACCTCGTCCAGCCCGACCCCGACCTCCTCGGAGTTCGTGAAGCCGGTGACCTTTTTGCCACGCACGACGGGCGTGCCGTCCTCGTTAGTGGTGTGCCGCAGTACGCCGGGGGCGTGGCAGACCAGGGCCACCGGCTTCTCCGCCCGTAGTGCCGTCTCGATCAGGCGGATCGAGTCCTGGTCCTCCGCGAGGTCCCAGAGCGGTCCGTGACCGCCGGCGTAGAACACCGTGTCGAAGTCGGCAGCCGAGACCGACGCGAGCCGAACCGTGCTCGCAAGCGCCGCGACGGCTTCGGAGTCGGCCTCGAAGCGCCGCGTGTCGTCGGTCTGGAACCCGGGCTCGTTACTCTTCGGATCCAGCGGCGGCTCACCGCCGCCGGGGGAGGCGAGCGTGATGTCGTACCCGGCCTCCTTGAACCGGTAGTAGGGGGCGGCAAGCTCCTCCAGCCAGAAGCCGGTCTTCTTGCCGGTGTCGCCGAGCTGGTCGTGCGACGTCAGGACGATGAGCACCTTCATGATTCCTCCAATAGACCGGTCGTCTCCGTTTGGCCCGCGCGGCCGGTCGTCCGCGCGAGAAGATCTTCATGCCGGGCGAAGCACCCGTTCTGTGTGCGCGAGCGCGTCATCCATGGGCGTCGGGTCACGATGGATCTTCGTCAGGACGCTCGCGCCGACCCAGAGGCCGTAGAGCGACTGCGCGACGGCCTTGGAGTCGCGGAAGGCGACGACCGAGCCGTCGATGGCTCCCGCCTCGAGCATCGCGGCGATCCGCTCGACGATCGCTCCCGTGCCCTGCTCGAGGGCGCGGCGCATCGGCTCGGAGAGGTCGGCGACCTCTGCTCCCAGCTTGACCGCCAAGCACTTCCCTTCACAGTCGTTCAGCGACTGCGTACGGCGCCAGCCCTGCCAGTAGTCCATCAGTCGGCCGACCGCCGTCTCGTCCTCATGCGCGAAGGTGGCGTCCATCTCGGCCAGGTAGGTCGCGAAGTAGGCCTGGAGCATCGCTTCACCGAAGGCGTCCTTCGAGGCGAACCAGTGGTAGAAGGATCCCTTGGGCACCCCGGCGGCGCCGAGGATCTCGGTCAGCCCCACGGCGGCCCACCCCTTGTGTGCGACGGCGCGCTGGCCGGCGTCGAGGATGTTCTCCCGGACATCGAGCATGACTCGACCCTACAAAGTATTAGACCAGTCGTCTAGCCCCTACCCCAGAGCGACAGCAAGTCGACCGCCGATCCCGGCGATCGCGTCGGCATCACCGGGCACGCCGGGCTGCCACGGGATGGTCAGCCCGTCCTTGTCCTTCGCGGAGGAGCGAGGGATCACATGGAGGTGGAACCGCGGTCGCGGACCTGCTCGCCTACGAGGCCCGGCTCAACGACTTCGCCCCTCGGCACCCCCAGTCGATCCTGTGCCTCTACGACATAGACGCTTTGGGCACCGGCGTCGTCTTCGAGGCCATGAGGGTGCACCCCCGAATCTGGCTGTCCGGTCTCGTACTGGAGAACACCCTGTACGAACGGACCGGCTAGGGATCCAGCGATGACCTTCTCGGAGCCTCCCTCAACTGAAACTGCGGCGACGGACAACGAACTGGACCTGCGGCGGGCCCTGACCGGGCTCCATGAGCTGCTGGTGATGTCCATGCTGATGCTGGACGTCACGACGTGGACGAGGTCATCGAAGTGCTGGCTCACGCGGTGGAGTCGGTGACCGGCTGCCAGCTGGTTCACGTCACGTTCCAACGACATCACGAGTGGACCATCTGGGCCCCCGGGCACCCGACGACGTCGAGCCTGCGGCCCGGGGAACGCGCGTTCTTCGAGAATCACGGCGACCATTGGACGTGTACGACCGCCGTCGCGGCGTTGTCCGGCTAACCGGGTCAGCTGGTCCTGAGACACGCCACTAAGCCCGACGCCGAACAGATGTTCGTCATCGCACGGTTAGGCCACCTCCTCGGAGCGGCGCTCGTGGACGCGGAGCTGCACGAACGCAACGAGTACATCGGAACACCAAGGGTCAGATTCGATGGCGGTCGCAAGAGTTGGGGCACCCCGAGGTCGTGGTCGGCGAGACTGCGGTGCTCTACGCCGAGGTCGCTGACGTCATCGTGCACCCGGGCGGCGAGTTGAGACGTTCCGACTGCCGATGACCTAGGTCGGGGCGAAGGTCGGAGGTACTGGAAGTTTCGCTCGGGTCAGATCAACTGTCGAGGAACGGGTAGTCGGTGTAGCCCTCGGCGCCACCGCCGTAGAAGGTGTCGGGGTTCGGCTCGTTGAGCTCCGCGCCGGTGCGCCACCGGGCGGGCAGGTCCGGGTTGGCCAGGAAGGGTCGCCCGACGGCGACCGCGTCGGCGAGGCCCTTGTCCAGGATCTCCTGCGCCGACTCGCGCGTGGTGATCTCGCCGAAGCCGTCGTTGGCGACGACGACGCCGCCGAAGGAGCGGCGCAGCTCTTGGACCAGGTCCTGCTTCGGGTCGGCGAGAATGCTCAGGTAGGCCAGGCCGAGCGGAGCCAGGCCCGCGACCAGGAGCCGGTAGGTTGCGGCGACGTCGACGGGGTTCTCCTCGGTGGCGCCCTGGATGTTGTGGGCCGGCGAGATGCGGATGCCGACCCGGTCAGCGCCGATCGCGTCGGCGACCGCACGCGTGACCTCGAGGGCGAAGCGGACCCGGTTCTTGGGCGATCCGCCGTACTGGTCGGTGCGATGGTTGGAGCCGGGCGCGAGGAACTGGTGGATGAGGTAGCCGTTGGCGGCGTGCACCTCGACGCCATCGAGCCCGGCCTCGATCGCGTTGCGGGCGGCCTGCACGTATCCCTCGACGATTGAGGGGATCTCCTCGACGGTGATCTCTCGTGGGGTCGGATACGGCTTCATCCCGTCGGCGGTGAACATCTCGTCGGGAGCCGCCACCGGGCTCGGCGCGATGATCTCCTCACCGCCGGTGTTGTCGGGGTGGGAGATGCGACCGACGTGCATCAGCTGTGCGACGATGCGGCCGCCGTTTGCGTGTACGCCGTCGGCCACTCGGCGCCATCCGGCGAGCTGCTCCTCGGTGTGGAAGCCGGGCGTGTTCAAGTAGCCCTGGCCCTCGGCGGTGGGCTGGCTGCCCTCGGTGATGATCAGGCCGGACGAGGCGCGCTGGGAGTAGTACCCCACCGCGAGGTCGCCCGGCACTGTGCCCTCGGCGCGGTTGCGGGTCAGCGGTGCCATCACGAGCCGGTTCGGGAGCGTCCAAGCGCCAACGGTCAGGGATTCGAAGAGATCAGCCATGTCTCCTGCAGCGCTCCCGCCTCCCATTCTTGTTCCAACCGGCATCGGTGAGGAGACTCACCGCTTGATCTGGCAGCGGGCGAGCTCGCCGCTCGGAACGCGCCTTATTCGCGGGCACGAGACTGAGTTTTCCACCGCAGCAGAGCGTGACCACAGCACGATGGCCAGCCGGTTGGTAGATGCATGGTCACGCATCGGGCTGAGGACGCGAGCCGAGCTGGAACGGCGATGAGCTTGCGGCGGATCGTGGCGGTAATCGCGCGTGCGAGGCCTGGTCCGGCGAGGGTGGCGGCGGCGCGGGTGAGGTTGAACGCCATCACGGCGAGCACCAGCCACGCTGCGTTCGCGGTGAACTTCCCGGACGGCAGGTGTGCCAGCGCAGAGCTCTTGAGGTCGGCGTGGACCTGTTCGATCATGGTGGTGAAGAACGCGCGGAAGCGCCAGATGTCGAACAGCGTCTCCTGCCCGTCCTTGCCTGCCGGGTTGAGGTCCGGGATCCGGCGGACCACGAGCCGGCCACCGACCTGCTCGGCCTTCTTCCTCGAGGTGAACGCGGTGAAGGGAATCTCGGCGACCTCGGCCCGGGAGACCCACGTGCTGGTGGGCTCGTCGAACACGGCTTCGGTGTACTCGATGGGCGTCCAGGCGTCATCAATGATCGCGGCGATGGCGGCTTTGACGCGCTTGTCGAAGCGGACAGTGACCGAGACGTCAGCGCCGGCCGAGCGCGGCCCCGACGGGGGCTGATCCGTAGAACGCGCTGTCGTCGGGAGACCTCGACGTCTATCTGCGGACCGACGCGCCCGGCCGACCTACACCGTCATCTGAGAAGACCCCTGAAACGTCTTCGACGACGACGGGACCGGCGAGGAGGAGGGTGCGGTGAGCTAAAGGAATGGAGCTTGCTCGGCTTCGACGCCGCCGCAAGCTCCGGTGAAGCGGTCGGTACTGGTCGGTCGTCGTCGGTCACCACCGGATGGCGTCCCCCACGCTCGGCGTTTGCGCAGGTCAGCGGCTCGTTCGGCCAGTGGGCGCATCAAGCGATAGACGCAAAGCCGACGTGATGAGGTCGTCGGTTCGATTCCGACAGGCGGCTCCGGCGAACAGCCCCTGACCTGCGGAAATGCAGGTCAGGGGCTGTTCGGTTCTGGTGGTCGCGCGATGCGCTGGCCTCACGGCTCTGCCCGACACCGACGTCGCTCTCCTGTGCGACGGACCCCTTGCCGGCTGAGCGCTCGCGGCCGGCATCCTGTCCGTGTGCCGATAGGCCTCGCACCGCTCGGCAACGCAGCATGGCGTTGCGTCGCGACCTGGCGACGGCTCGGCGGGGCGCGATCGTCTCGTGCGTTGGCGGACTACGGGAGCTTGGACGCGAGGACGTCGGCCGGCAGGATCTCGGGTGCTGCGCCGAGGAGGTGCTGGTTGGCCATCAGGGCTGCGACGATGTCGCCGTTGGCGTGGGCGTCGCGAGCGGCCTCGTCGGGGAATGCATCGAAGATCCAGAAGGTGTCGGCGTCGGTCCTGACCGCGAACCAGACAATCGTTCCTACTTCTTCGTTGGCGAGTGCGACAGCGCCGGCGAGCAGATCGGCGAGCGCGTCGTGCTGTCCATCGGCCGCGACGATCTTGGCGACGAAGGCATACGGAAGTGATGCGGGTGTGGACATGAGGGACTCTCCTTGAAATCGGGGTTCTTCGTGGGACGAGTTCAGCGTATGACGAGCGAGGGCCGGTGGGGAGTGGCGTATACGGCAGTATTGCTATTGTTTACGTCATGCGTATCGGACTGATCGCGATCGACGGCTGCTTCGGTTCGGCTGTCGCGTCGATCATCGACATCGTGCGGGTGGCCGACGGAGCCCGCGGCGATGTCGACCCGCGGATCGACCCGATCGAACTCGCCATCCTCGGACCGAAACGGCGAGTGACCACGACGGCATCGATGACCCTGTCGGTGGACCACCCGCTGTCGGAGTCCGCAGAGTTCGACGTGGTCGTCGTCCCTGCGCTTGGAACCCTCACGGCCGCCGCTACCAACGACGCCCTCCAGAGCCGAGATGCTCGTTCGGTCATCGCCTCGCTCGGGCGCCTCGACGAGGCGACCACCCGGATCGCCGCGGCGTGCACCGGCGTGTTCGCCGTCGCCGAGACCGGACGGATGCATCATCGGCGGGCGACGACCAGCTGGTTCCTGGGGCCGGAGTTCCTGAAGCGCTATCCGACCGTCGCCCTCGATCTCGACACCATGGTCGTGGCCGACGGGAACCTCGTCACCGCCGGCGCCGCGTTCGCCCACATCGACCTCGCCCTCTCACTCGTGCGATCGATCAGCCCCGACCTGGCCCAGCATGTCGCCAAGCTCCTCATCATCGACGAGCGCCCGTCGCAGGCGGCCTTCGTCGCCTACGAACATCTCCGGCACGAGGACCCGATCGTCGTCGAGTTCGAACGCTTCGTGCGCGCCCGCCTGGACGAACCGTTCAACGTCGCCTTCGTCGCGCAGTCACTTGGCACCAGCCGGCGCACCCTCGAACGACGAGTCCGTGCGGCGCTCAACCTCACTCCGCTCGGCTTCGTCCAACGGCTTCGCATCGAACGAGCTCGGCACCTCTCAGCAACCACGGACCTCACCTCCGCCGAGATCGCGCTACGAGTCGGCTACGCGAACGCCGAGACTCTGCGCTCCCTCCTGCGCAGGGAGCGACGCCGTTCCTGACCTATCGCCATGCCTGTAGCCGGTGTCCTAGTGCTCGACTGGAACCACCTCTCAGCACGTCGCGTCGACGCTCCTGCGTCGCCCTTGGACAACCCAACTCGACACGCCCGCAGCACAGGCCATGTGACGTGTCCTGGCTTCCCGTAGGCGCCTGTGAAGACCCTGCCCATCCCGCCGTGACGCAGCAGAGCCATGTCGTCGATGCTGTCGGCGCCGGCGATCGGTGGATCGAGGCTAAAAGTCACACTGCAACAGACCGAACGGCTTGACCGAGCCATGGAACGAGCTGAAAGCAAAGGCGTGAAAATCGTCGTCAAGGAGCGCCCCTGATGCCCGTCTACCCCCGAGCAGAGATCACCCAGCACGGCGATCACCTCCTCATCAGCTCTCTTTCATGGGCCAAGGGTTACCGCCCGAACGGACAGTTCCATCACCTCACCACCACCTCCACCGACACGGAACTGGCTGACGCCATCAGCGCCGCTCTGGCCCGTTCCCGCAAAGAGCCAGCAGCCCAACTCCCCAAAGCGGCCTCCACCGACGCCACTCCCGTCAGCGACGAACTCGGCTTTACCACCTGGCGCGCCATGGAAGCCGCCACCACCTATGTCGCCATCACCCTCATCGACGACGACGTCCTGTTCACCCCCTTCGAAACCGTCGCCGGACGGGGCTACAGCGGACACGACGAACTGACCCCGGCGCGCGGCACCACCGAGATCGCGACCCGAGCCCGTGAAGCCCTCACCGAAGCCGCCGAGCTCAGCAAGAAGGTCGTCACCCACAGCACCGGCAACGACGCTGCGAACGACGTCACACCCCGGGCTGCCGTCGAGGGGATCCCCAACCGCGCCGAAGCGATCCTGACCCGTCACGGCGACCAGTGGGCCATCCAAGCTCTCAGCTCCATCCGCTCGGACCCATGGAGTGCCCCGAACGGGTGGATCACCACGGTCCCGGTCGACGCCCCGGAGCAGCTCGGTCAGGCCCTGGCCGAAGCTCTCGCGCACGCACGTGTCAACTCCCCTGTACTGCCGGACCCGAGCTTCGACACCCTCACCGCCGCCCTCGGGGTCACCGCCGCTGACCTGGCCACCCCAGCGACCACCCGCATCCACGCCCAGGCGTCCGGCGGCGAGATCGACCTGCACCCCCAGCGGCTTGACCCGGACACGGGCTGGTGGGCCACTCCCGACCACCCCGACAGTCGCACCCTCGGCCTCAGCGACCCCGCCCAGCTGTGGGGCACCACTCTCAACGCCCTCGGCCACACCTGACCTAGACCACAGGTCGGCGGCGCCAGATGGCACCCAGAGGTCCGGTGCGGCCCCGCGCCCCTGAGCCCAACTGAGCGGCCCTGACTACCCGACGAGGCCCGCTTCCGCCGACCAACACACAGCGGTCCGCGTCATCCGCGCTCTGAAACCACGAAGCCCCGGCCAGATCCATGATCTGACCGGGGCTTCGCGATCTCTCGCAAGTGTCCGAGGGGGGACTTGAACCCCCATGCCCTAATACGGGCACTAGCACCTCAAGCTAGCGCGTCTGCCAATTCCGCCACCCGGACGAGTGGTGCATCCGGCGGTTGGGAACCACCGGGGCAACGACGTGAAACTTTACACGCGGATGTCGTGAGTGCGAAATCCGCTGCGACACGACCCCGCCCGCACCTCGAGAACCGGTCAGGACGGGGTCTGCGCCGCCTGCTCGGGTGCGCCGACGTAGAGGCAGAAGGGGTGGCCGGCGGGGTCGATGATCACGCGGACCTCCTCCTGCGGCTGGTGCTCCGACAGACGGCCACCGAGGCGCAGCGCGGCGCTGACCGCGGCCTCGAGGTCGCTCACCTCGATGTCGAGGTGGATCTGCATCTGCTGATCACCGGGCTGGGCCGGCCACACCGGCTCCACGTGGTTGCGCTCGAGCTGGAAGCCGAGGTAGACGTGAGAGCGCTCCGGCGCGATCGTCGCCCAGTCCTCCTCGTCGCTGTGGATCGTCCAGCCGAGGACCTCGGCGTAGAAGCGGGCGAGCCCGGGGTCGGGCGTGCCGATCACGGTGCCGAGGTAGTCGTGGGGCGGGCGGCGTCCTGGAAGCATGCCTTCCACCATTGCCTGAAGTCGGGGGTCGGGGCAACCCGTGCATAGTCTTGGGCCGTGCTCGAGACCGTCACCGCGACCCGATTTGCGGTCCCCTGCGCGAAGGGGGTCCCTCCCCGGCCTCGTCGACGCCGACGACCTCGGCATGTACGTCGTGAAGTTCCGCGGCGCCGGTCAAGGGCTCAAGGTGCTCGTCGCGGAGGTGCTCGTCGGCGAGATCGCCCGCGCCCTCGATGTCCCGGTCCCCCGCCTGGCCGTCGTCGACCTGCCGCGCGACATCGCCCGCTACGAGGCCGACGAGGAGGTCCAGGACCTGCTGACGGCCTCCGTCGGGACCAACCTCGGTCTCGACTACCTGCCGGGCAGCTTCGGCTACGACGGCAGCCGGCCTGCGACCCGCGAGCAGGCGGAACCGATCGTCTGGCTCGACGCCTTCACCGCCAACATCGACCGCACCTGGGCCAACCCCAACCTCCTCGTGTGGGGTGGCAACCCCTGGGTGATCGACCACGGTGCCGCGCTCTACTTCCACCACGCATGGGCCCGCCGCTCCCCCGACGCCGAGCGCTTCGCCCGGCAGCACTACGACGTGAACGACCACGTCCTCGGCGACCTCGTCGACGACCTCGCCCCGACCCACGCGGACCTGGCTGCTCGGCTCACCGACGACGTGCTCGCGGCCATCGTCGACCTCGTCCCCTCGGAGTGGCTCGAGACCGGGGAGCACCTTGCTTCGCCCGATGCGGTCCGAGAGGCCTACGTGCAGCACCTCACGGCCCGCCGCGACCACCCCTCCGCCTGGCTCCCCGGAGGTGGCCGATGACCCGTCACCCCTACCAGTACGTCGTCCTGCGCTGCGTCCCCCGGGCCGAGCGCGAGGAGTTCGTCAACGTCGGCATCGTCCTGCGCAGCCAGTCCGCCGACCACCTCGAGGCCGCCTTCGCCGTCGACGCCGACCGGGTGCGTGCGCTCGCCCCCGATCTCGACCTCGACGAGCTCGACGCGCTGCTGCGGACGGTCTGCGAGGTCGCCTCCGGCCGGGAGGGCGGCGGGGCTGCCGCGACTCGGCGACGACGGGCGCCGCTTCGGCTGGCTGAGCGCCCCCCGGTCCACCGTGGTGCGACCCGGGCCGGTCCACAGCGGGCTCACCGACGACCCCGCCGCCGAGGTGCAGCGGCTCCTCGACCGCCTCGTCCGCTGACGCCGCGGGCCGCCTTGACGCGTGCCCGTGACGTCCTAGGGTCGGGGTCATGGACCTCACGCGACCGACCGCACCGGCCCCCTACGACCTCCTCCCGCCGACGGCCTCCTTCGAGGTGACGAGCGAGAGCTTCACCGACGGTGGCGATCTCGCCGACGCCCAGGTCTTCGACGACTGGGGCTTCAGCGGGGGCAACCTCAGCCCCCAGCTCAGCTGGTCGGGTGCCCCGGAGGGGACCAAGGGCTACGCGGTCTCCTGCTTCGACCCGGATGCACCGACGCCCGCCGGCTTCTGGCACTGGACCGTCGTCGGGCTGCCCGCCGACACCACCTCCCTCCCGGAGGGC
This sequence comes from Janibacter sp. CFPM2_SD2, assembly GCF_057364645.1. Lineage (NCBI taxonomy): Bacteria > Bacillati > Actinomycetota > Actinomycetes > Micrococcales > Intrasporangiaceae > Janibacter > Janibacter sp. CFPM2_SD2. Next base: position 2,952 of record NZ_JBNFOF010000034.1, on the reverse strand, counting down.
GCCGGCACCGAGGGCGGCACGCAGCTGCCCGAGGGCGCCTTCATGACCGCGACCGACTACGGCACCAAGGCCTTCGGCGGAGCGGCCCCGCCGCAGGGCGACATCGCCCACCGCTACGTCTTCGCGGTCCACGCGCTCGACACCGACGACCTGGGCATCGACGACTCCGTCTCGTGCACCGTTGCGGCCTTCACCTACCTCCAGCACACGATCGGGCGCGCCGTCATCACCGGCATGTACCGCAGCTGACGCTGCAGCACCCACGCCGCGCGGCGGGTCGGCCCCTACTGACCGGGCAGGCCCGCCGCGAGCTCGTCGAGGAAGGCGTCGACCTCGGCCATGTCGTAGCCCTGGCCGAAGCGGGTGGGGCGGAAGACCGCACTCGCGACGTCCGGCACCGGCTGGCCGGTCGAGAGCGCGTGGAAGACCCGGTCGAGGAAGTCGTCGACATCGGCCACGGCATAGCCCTCGCGCCAGCGGGTCGGGGTGAACTGCGGGCGGGCGGCACCGGCGCTCATCGCACCCTCAGCTCCCAGGCGGCGACGGCCCCGGCGGCCGCGACGTTGAGGGAGTCGACTCCCCCGGCCATCGGGATGGTCACGGTCACGTCCACGCGCCCGAGGGTACGCCGGGCCAGCCCGTCGCCCTCGGTGCCCAGCACGAGGGCGAGGCGCTCCGGCGGGTCGGCGGACAGCTCGTCGAGCGAGACCGCGTCATCGGCCAGGGCCAGCGCCGCGACGGTCCACCCGGCTTCCCGCAGGTCCTCGATGCCCGCAGGCCACGGTTCGATCCGGGTCCATGGCACCTGGAAGACCGTGCCCATCGAGACGCGGATCGCCCTGCGGTACAGAGGGTCTGCGCATCGCGGCGTCACGAGGACGGCATCGGTGCCCAGGGCTGCCGCGGAGCGGAAGATCGCCCCGACGTTGGTGTGGTCGACGACGTCCTCGATGATCAGCACCCGCCGTGCGCCGTCGAGCACCTCCGCGAGCGTCGGCAGCTGCGGACGGTGCATCGAGGCCAGCGCGCCGCGGTGGAGGTTGTAGCCGGTGATCCCCTCGATGACCTCGGCCGACCCGGTGTAGACCGGCACCCCGTTGGCCTCGGCGTCCGCCACGACGTCGGCGAGGTCGGTGAGCCAACGCTCCCCCATGAGCAGCGCCCGGGGCCGGTGCCCCGCGACCAGCGCCCGGCGGATGACCTTTTCGCTCTCGGCGAGATAGAGCCCACCGGCGGGCTCGAGCACCCGTCGCAGCTTGACGTCGGTGAGTCCGACGAAGTCCCGCAGCCGCTCGTCGGTGGGGTCGGTGATCGTGATCGGCACCTGAGCAGGCTAGACGAGCGCCCGGGCGATGACGCTGACGCTCGCGATGACGCAGAAGACCAGGACCCCCCGGCGCACCGTCTCCGGACGGATCCGTCGGCGCACCGGTCCGGCGAGCAGGTGCCCCACGAGGACGAAGGGGGCCCACAGCAGTCCCACACGGATGTCCTCGGCATCGACCTGGCCCCCGATGGCCAGACCCGTCATGCCGATGACGGTGCCCATGAGGAAGAAGGCGGCCAGCGTCCCCCGGAGCCGCTCGGGCCGCTCGTGCTGCAGGACGAGCGCGAAGAAGGGACCACCGATGGACGCAGCGGTCCCGGAGACCCCGGTGATGGCACCGGCGAAGGCCGAGTTGCGTCGGTCGAGGCGGATGTCGAGCGCCCACACGGAGGCCGCGACGGAGACGAGGATGAGCACGCCGACGGTCACGGCGATCACGTCGGCCGGGGCCACCGCGACGAGCAGCACCCCGAGCGGGGTGGCGAGGACCCGGGCGCCGAGGGCCCACCCCAAATGACGCCACGCGATGTCACGCGCACCGCCCAGCAGCTGCAGCACGGGCAGGAAGAAGACGCAGACGATGAGCGAGGCCGGCATGAGATCGGGTCGGGCCGTGACGACGAAGGGGGCCGCGACGACCGCGATCCCGAAGCCGATCGTCGACTGCACCATCGCCCCGATGGCGACGACGACGCCGAGGGCGAGGATCGTGGGGTCCAGGATCTCGGTCACGGGAAGAAGACGAACTTCACCAGGCCCGCGACGCCGACGACGACGATGACGGCCCGCAGCGCGTTGGGGGGCAGGCGTCGACCGTAGCGGGAGCCGAGGACTCCCCCGACGATGGCGCCGACCCCGACGAGGGCGGCGATCCGCCAGTCGATGAGGTCCGGCGCGGTGATGATGAAGACGAGCGAGCCGACCGCGTTGACGAAGAGGCCGAGCATGTTCTTCAGACCGTTGAGGGACTGCAGCGGCTCGGTGGACAGAGCCGACAGCAGGCCGATGAGGATGACGCCCTGGGCGGCACCGAAGTAGCCGCCGTAGACGCCGGCCACGAGCACGCCCGCCATGAGCGCGACGAGGTGGCTCGTCGGCATCGAGCCGCCCTCCTCGTGCCGTGACCTCGTCCACGCCTGCAGGCGGGGACCGAAGATGACGAGCAGGATCCCGATGCCGATGAGCACCGGCACGATCGCCTCGAAGGCCTCGGGCGGCAACCACAGCAGGAGCAGTGCACCGGTGATCGCGCCGAGCACGGACATCGGCACGAGCTGGGCGACTCGCCGCCCCATGCCCTTGAGCTCGGGGAGGTAGCCGATGGTGCCGCTCACTCCCCCGGCGACCAGGCCGATGGAGTTGGAGACATTGGCCGTGACGGCCGGTGTCCCCAGAGCGAGCAGCACGGGGAAGGTCACGAGGGTCCCGGACCCGACGAGGGTGTTGATCGCTCCCGCCCACACCCCCGCGAGGACCACTGCACCCATCTCCAGCCACGACACCCGGCCACCCTAGTGAGGGCGGGCCGGGTGTCGTTGGGAGCGGGGGTCGCGGTGTGGTCAGCGGGGCCGCGTCGGGCCCCTCGGTCGACTTCGGCGGGCGTCCGTCTGCGCGGGGGCCGGGGG
>NZ_JBNFOF010000033.1:0-20104 GCF_057364645.1 Janibacter sp. CFPM2_SD2 | reverse complement strand
GCACCCACCGCGAGACAGCCGACGACATCGCTCGCGCCGACGGCACGCGCGGGACCGTGCGGGCCGGCGGGCACGGCGGCGCCCGCCGCCGCGATCGCGACGTGGCGCGGCTGGGCCGGGACCCCAGTCGTGATCCGCTCGAGGTCCTCGGCCGAGGGCAGTGCCCCACCCGGGGGCACCGGCAGCGGGGTGATCCCGCCCGCCGTCACGAGGCCGATCTCGTAGAGCGCGGCATCGCGGTGCCCGCGGGAGACGTTGCGCCGCAGGGTGTCGAGAAGGGTGTCGAGGATCGAGGTGCGCATGAGCGGCGCCTCGTCCTGCAGCGGGTTGGCCAGGCGCACCGTCGTGCGGCGCGCGTCGTCGGCCGGGTAGCCGAGTGCGTCGAAGCGCCCCTCGGACGTGAAGGGGTAGGACAGCACCTCGACGAGCCCGGTCGCGGCGAGCGTGCGGGCGACCGTGCGGCGGTCCCGCTGCCCCTTGGTCAGACCACGTCCGGCGCTGGCCCGCGGCACGACCGACGGGATCTGGTCGTAGCCGCGCACCCGGGCGACCTCCTCGACGAGGTCGGGACCGTCGGCGAGGTCGGGGCGCCAGGTGGGCGGCGTGACGAGGAGGGACTCCCCTTCGTCCGCCACGGCGCAGCCGATCGCGGTGAGGGTCGCGACGACCTCCTCACGGGGGTAGTCGAGGCCGATGTAGCGGCTAGGCAGGGTCGGGTCGAAGGGGATGGCCGCCGGCGGTGCCGGAGTGCCCACGTCGGTCGCGGTGTCGTCGGCCGTGCCCCCACCGTGCTCGACGAGCAGGTCGACGGCGAGCTGCGCGGCCGCGGCCGTGACCGCGGGATCGACGCCCCGCTCGAAGCGCTTGGACGCCTCGGTCGTCAGGCGGTGACGTCGCGCCGAGCGCGCCACGCTCACGGCGTCGAAGTGCGCGGCCTCGACGAGGACGTCGGTCGTCGCGTCGTCGACCTCGCTCGAAGCGCCACCCATGACGCCCGCGATGGCCAGGGGCGTCGTGCCGCCGTCGGTGATGAGCAGGTCCTCGGGGACGAGCTCGCGCTCGACGTCGTCGAGGGTCGTGAGGCGCTCGCCGGCACGGGCGCGCCGCACCTCGATGGCCCCGTCGAGCTTGGCGAGGTCGTAGGCGTGCAGCGGCTGGCCGAGCAGCATCATCACGTAGTTGGTGACGTCGACGGCGAGCGAGATCGGCCGCATGCCGACCTCGGTGAGCCGGCGGCGCATCCACTCTGGCGACTCGGCGGTCGCGTCGATGCCGCGCACGACCCGGCGACGAAGCGGTCGCAGCCGGGCACACCGTCGACCGGCGCGTCGTCGACGAGGCGCACCTCGTGCCCGGGGCCGGTCGCGGTCGCGACGGTCAGGTCCGCCGGGTCGACGAAGGGGGTGCCCTCCGACAGGGCGTACTCGCGGGCGATGCCGCGCATGGAGAAGCAGTAGCCGCGGTCCGGGGTGACGTTGACCTCGACCGTCTCGGCGTCGAGGCCGAGCACGGGGATGAGGTCTCGCCGGGCGCGAGGGCACCGACGACGTCGGCCGGCAGCTGCTCGGTGAGCACGATGATGCCGTCGTGGTCCTCGCCGAGGCCCAGCTCCATCGCGGAGCAGATCATGCCGGCGCTCACGTGGCCGTAGGTCTTGCGCGCCGAGATCTCGAAGTTCCCCGGCAGCACGCCGCCGGGCAGGATCACCGCGACGAGGTCGCCCACGTCGAAGTTGTGCGCACCGCACACGATGCCCTGCGGCTCGCCGGTGCCGTTGGCAGCACCCACGTCGACCTGGCACCAGTTGATCGTCTTGCCGTTCTTCTGCTCCTCGGGGGTGCGCTCGAGCACCTTGCCGACGACGAGGGGGCCGGTCACCTCGCCACCGAGGATGTCCTCCTCCTCGAGGCCGACGCGCACGAGCGTGGCGGCGACGTCCGCCCCCTTCGCCCCCGGCTCGACCTCGGTCAGCTCACGCAGCCACTCGATCGGGGCCCGCATCAGATCTCCATCCCGAACGCCGCCGAGAAGCGGACGTCTCCCTCGATGATGTCGCGCATGTCGGCGACGCCGTGGCGCAGCATGAGCGAGCGCTCGATGCCCAGGCCGAAGGCGAAGCCGGTGTACTCGTCGGGGTCGATCCCGGCGGCCGCGAGCACGCGACGGTTGACCATGCCGGAGCCACCGAGCTCGATCCAGCCGGTGCCGCCGCACGTGCGGCAGGCCGAGTCCTCGCCGCGGCAGACCCAGCAGCGGCAGTCGATCTCGGCACTCGGCTCGGTGAAGGGGAAGTAGTTCGGACGCAGCCGCGTGACGACGCCCTCGCCGAAGAGACCCTGGACGAAGGCGTCGAGCGCCCCGCGCAGGTGCGCCATGGTGATGCCCTTGTCGACGACCAGACCCTCGAACTGGTGGAAGACCGGCGTGTGCGTCGCGTCGAGGTCGTCGGTGCGGAAGACCTTGCCCGGGCAGAGCACGTAAATCGGCGGCTCGCGGTCGAGCATGGTGCGAATCTGCACCGGCGAGGTGTGCGTGCGCAGCACGACGCCGGCGTCGGCCGGCTCGACGAAGAAGGTGTCCTGCTCACCGCGGGCCGGGTGGTCCGGACCGATGTTGAGCGCGTCGAAGGTCAGCCACTCGGACTCGATCTCGGGACCCTCGGCGATCTCCCAGCCCATGCCGACGAAGATGTCCTCGACGCGCTCGGTGACCAGGCTGATCGGGTGCCGGGCGCCGAGCCGCTGGTACGGGCTCGGCACCGTGAGGTCGAGGGTCTCCTCGACGAGGATCCGCTCGTCGCGCTCGGCCTCGAGCTCGGCCTGGCGGGCGGCGAAGGCCTGCCCCACTCGGCCACGGGCCTGGCCGACGCGCTTGCCGGCCTCGGCCTTGGCGCTCGGCGGCAGCGCACCGATCTCGCGGTTGGCGAGGGCGAGCGGCTCTTGTCGCCCTGGTGCGCCCCGCGGATCCGCTTGAGCTCGTCGAGGGTCGTGGCGCCCGCCGCGGCGTCGAGCGCGGCCTGGACGGCCTCGTCGATCACCTGCGGGTCGAGCGCGGCGACCTCGACCGGGTCGTAGTTGGTGTTGGGTCCTGACACGAGGCCCGAGTCTACGGGCCCGGCTCAGTCCAGATCGTGCACGGTCAGGTACTCCCGGGGCTCGAGCCGCCCGAGCAGCAGGTTCATCACCGGCCGGGGTCCGCGGCGGTGCTGCCGGTAGGGTCCGGCGGCCGACTCGTAGAGCTGGAGCAGGCGCCCGTCGACGATGACCGAGCCCTCCGCCATGGGAGGCAGCAGCCAGTCGCGACCCGTCGCGGGGGTCCACCCACCGTCCCGGGCCAGGTCGGCGGCGTCGACCCGCGTGAGCACCGACGGCGCGGTGCGCCCCCAGCTGCGGGAGAACCACACCGCCCGGTCGTCGTCGAAGGCCAGGCCCTGGGTGCGCGGCGGCACGACGAGCTCCTCCCCCGTCGGCTCCGGCCGGCCGTCGGCCGTGATCCGGTAGCGGTGCGCCCGGCCGGGTCCGTCGACGACGAAGAGGGCGACCCCACAGCCCGCCGTCGTGGGCGGTGACCGTCGAGCTCGCCCGCACGCGCACCGTGGCGACGGGCTCGCTCAGTCCCCCGCGCAGGCACTCGGTCTCGTGCACCTGCAGCCGTCCGGCACCGCTGACATAGGTCCACCGGTCGAGGACCGCGACCCCGCCGTAGTGGTCGAGGCCGGTCAGGCCCACCCTGGCGGTCACCTCGCCCTCCGCGTCGGCGATGACGAGCAGCCCACGGCGGGAGTCGCGCACGTCGTAGAAGGTGTAGACGAGCTCGTCCCGCTCCGGGTCGTGACCCAGCCCCTGCGGCACCTCGGCCCCACCCGGGACGAAGGGGATGACCGGTCCGTCCTCGAGGTCAGCCCGCGACACACCCCTCGTGCGCCAGCGGCTCCACGGGCGTCGGCCGCGCCACCGCTGCACGGTCTGCCAGATCCTCATGCCCGGCACCCTACGGCGGTGCCGGGGACCCCTTCGTCCCCGCCGGCGGCACCGTCCTTTTCTTGACTCATTCAAGTTCTGGTGGGACTCTGGTGGCGATGAGCACGATGATCGACACGACGCCGCGGCGGACCTGCTGCGGGAGCACTCGCTGCGCGTCACGGCCCCCCGGGTGGCCGTGCTGCGCGAGCTCTCGGCGCACCCGCACGCCGATGTCGACACGATCACCCGCGCCACCCGCGAACGCCTGGGCTCGGTGAGCACCCAGGCCGTCTACGACATCCTCGGGGCGCTCGCCGCCCAGGGCATGGTGCGCAAGTTCGAGCCGCGGCCACCCCGCCCGCTACGAGCTCGAGCTCGGCGACAACCACCACCACCTCGTCTGCCGCACCTGCGGCACGATGCTCGACGTCGAGTGCGCACCGGGCGCCGCCCCCTGCCTCGACGCGGCCGACGACCACGGCTTCGCCATCGACGAGGCCGAGGTCATCTACTGGGGCACCTGCCCCGCCTGCGCGGAGGCCGCGACCCACTGACCAGCACTGCACCCCACCCCGAAGAGAAAGAGGAGCAGCAGATGTCATCCACCCCCGAGACCCCGGCCCCGCGCTCGGACGCGCGCGGCACCCTCGACACGTCCGGCCCGTCGACTCAGGTCAACGGCGCCCCGACCGTCAGCGACCGCAACAGCCTCTCCGTCGGCAGCAACGGCCCCCTGCTGCTCCACGACACGCACCTCGTGGACACGCTCGCCCACTTCAACCGGGAGAACATCCCCGAGCGCAAGCCGCACGCCAAGGGCTCCGGTGCCTTCGGCCACTTCGAGACGACCGCCGACGTGTCGCAGTACACCAAGGCCGCGGTCTTCCAGCAGGGCACGACCACCCGGATGCTCGCTCGCTTCTCCACCGTCGCCGGCGAGCTCGGTTCCCCCGACACCTGGCGTGACGTGCGCGGCTTCGCGCTGCGCTTCTACACGAGCGAGGGCAACTTCGACCTCGTCGGCAACAACACCCCGATCTTCTTCCTGCGCGACCCGCTGAAGTTCCCCCACTTCATCCGCAGCCAGAAGCGCCTGCCCGACTCGGGCCTGCGCGACAACACGATGCAGTGGGACTTCTGGACCAACAACCCGGAGTCGGCCCACCAGGTCACCTACCTCATGGGTGACCGCGGCCTGCCCCGCTCGTGGCGCCACATGAACGGCTACGGCAGCCACACCTACATGTGGGTCAACGCCTCCGGCGAGAAGTTCTGGGTCAAGTACCACTTCCACACCCAGCAGGGCGTCGAGGGCCTGACCAACGACGCGGCGGGACGTCTCGCCGGCGAGGACGCGGAGTTCCACCGTCGCGACCTCTTCGACGCCATCGCCCGCGGCGACCACCCGCAGTGGAAGCTGTCGGTCCAGGTCATGCCCTACGAGGACGCCAAGACCTACCGCTTCAACCCCTTCGACCTGACGAAGACCTGGTCGCACGAGGACTACCCGCTCATCGAGGTCGGCACGATGACCCTCGACGAGAACCCGGTCAACTTCTTCGCGCAGATCGACCAGGCCGCCTTCGCCCCGAGCAACACGGTGCCGGGGATCGGCTTCTCGCCCGACAAGATGCTGCTCGGCCGGGTCTTCGCCTACGCCGACGCCCACCGCGCCCGGATCGGCCCGAACTTCCACCAGCTGCCGGTCAACCGCCCGGCCGTGGCCCGGGAGAACCACTTCACCTTCGACGGGCCGATGCGCTACGAGCACTCCGGTGACGCCCCCGTCTACCAGCCCAACAGCTTCGGCCGGCCGCACGCCGACGAGCAGGGCCCGGTCGACGACGGGTGGGAGGCCGACGGCGAGATCGTCCGCTCCGCCTACGAGCTGCACGCCGAGGACGACGACTTCGGCCAGGCGGGCACGCTCGTGCGCGAGGTCTTCGACGACGCGCAGCGCGACCGTCTCGTCGACACCGTCGTCGGCGCCCTCTCCGGTGTCGTCGAGCCGGTGCTCTCGCAGGCCCTGCAGTACTGGAGCAACATCGACGGCGACGTCGGCTCCCGCATCGCCGAGGGGGTCAAGGCCGCCGCGGAGTCGCCGACGGACCCGGGCGAGATCCTGCGCGGGCAGGAGACCAACGCTCGCTCCGGAGCCAACGCCTGACCGCATCGGCACGACGAAGGGCGCCGCTCCCCTCACGGGGGGCGGCGCCCTTCGTCATGTCGTCGGCTGCCGGAGCCGGACCGTCTGCCGGGTCAGGCGCGCTGCTGACGGGCCGAGGCGTAGAGGCAGATCGTCGTCGCCATCGCGAGGTTGAGCGACTCGGCGTGACCGTGGATCGGGACCCGGACGACCTCGTCGCACGCAGCGAGGGTGGCCTCCTCGAGACCCCAGGCCTCGTTGCCCATGACCCACACGTGCGGACCGGTGAGGTCGGCGTCCTCGGTCGTCGACTCCCCTGCGCCGTCGGCGGCCAGCCGCCGCACCCCGGCCGTGCCGAGCGCCGTCAGCGTCTCGGGGATCGACAGCCCGGTGACGACCGGCAGGTGGAAGAGCGAGCCGGCGGTCGAGCGCACGACCTTGGGCGAGGTGACGTCGACCGAGGCGTCGCTGACGAGTACCGCGTCGGCACCGGCCGCGTCCGCACCCCTGATGACCGTGCCGAGGTTGCCGGGGTCACGCACGTGGGTGAGCAGGACGAGCAGCCGCGGGTCGGCGGCGAGGACGCCGGGCAGGTCGCTCGGCGCCCACTCGACGACGGCGGCCGTGCCCTGCGGGGTGTCGGCATCGCACATCGCGGCGAGGACCTCGTCGGTCACCTCGTGGACGAAGACGCCCGCCTCACGGGCCGGCTCGACGAACTCGGCGTAGCGCTGCTCCGCCTCGGCGGTCACGTAGAGGTCGACGATCCGCTCGGGTGCGAAGCGCACCGCCTCGCGCACCCCCTGCGGCCCCTCGACGAGGACCCGGCCGGTGCGCCGACGCGCAGAACGCCGGGAGAGCCCACGCACCGACCGCACCCGCTCCGAGGAGGGATTGGTCAGCGCAGGGCGCTCCCGGCGTCCGGTGTGGTCGCTCAGGCCTCGACCTTGGCGTCGGTGGTCGCCGGCACGTTGGCCTTGGCGACCTCGACGAGCGCGGCGAAGGCGGCCTCGTCGTTGACGGCGAGCTCGGCGAGCATGCGACGGTCGACCTCGATCTCCGCGGCGCGCAGGCCCTGGATGAAGCGGTTGTACGTCATGCCGTTGGCGCGGGCGCCGGCGTTGATGCGCTGGATCCACAGGCGACGGAAGTCGCCCTTCTTGGCGCGACGGTCACGGTAGCTGTAGACCGCGCTGTGGGTGACCTGCTCCTTGGCCTTGCGGTAGAGGCGGGACCGCTGGCCCCGGTAGCCGCTGGCGCGCTCGAGGACGACCCGGCGCTTCTTGTGGGCGTTGACCGCCCGCTTCACGCGTGCCACGTGATGACTCCTTCAGTGTGTGGGGACAAGAGGCTCAGGTCAGCGACCGAGCAGCTTCTTGATCTTCTTCTCGTCGGCCTTGGAGACCAGGACGTCGTTCGCGAGACGACGCGCGTGCTGCGGGGTCTTCTCGTGGAACTTGTGGACGTGGTTGGCGCGCTCGCGCATGATCTTGCCCGAGCCGGTGACCCGGAAGCGCTTCTTCGCACCGGAGTGCGTCTTGTTCTTCGGCATGTCGCCGATCTCCTTCTCGTTGCTGTGCTGGTCTGGGGCCGGCTCAGGACTCGGCCGGGGCCTCGGTGGCCTCGACCTCGGGGGTCTCGACCGCCTCGGCCGGGGCAGCGGCCGAAGCCGCCTTCTGCTCGTCCTTCTTGCGTCGCGCCTCGGCGCGGGCCTCGGACTTCTTCCTCGTCGGTGCGAGCACCATGACCATGTTGCGGCCGTCCTGCTTGGGGGCCGACTCGACGGTGCCGAGCTCCACGACGTCCTCCGCGAGACGCTGCAGCAGTCGGAAGCCCAGCTCGGGGCGGGACTGCTCGCGACCACGGAACATGATCGTCACCTTGACCTTGTCGCCGGCGCCGAGGAAGCGCTCGACGTGGCCCTTCTTGGTGCCGTAGTCGTGGCTGTCGATCTTCGGTCGGAGCTTGATCTCCTTGATGACCGTGTTGACCTGGTTCTTGCGCGCTTCGCGCGCCTTCATGGCGGCTTCGTACTTGTACTTGCCGAAGTCCATGAGCTTGGCCACCGGGGGCTTGGCCATCGGAGCGACCTCGACGAGGTCGAGGTCCGCCTCTGCGGCGAGGCGAAGGGCGTCCTCCACGCGGACGATGCCGACCTGCTCCCCGTTGGGGCCGACCAACCGCACCTCCGGGACGCGGATACGGTCATTGATGCGAGGCTCGCTGATGTGCTTCTCCTTGGCTCGGTGTAAGACTCCTTGGCCACCGACGAAGAAAGGCTCCTCGCCGATCGCGAGGAGCCTCACCAGAGCACGACATCGGATGCGCCCGGACGAAGGGGGTGACGGTGCACCTCCAGCGGTCGGGAACCGCGTCGAGACCTGTGACCCGGCAACCTGGCGGTCCTGACGAACCTGTGGTCGACGCGGGTGGAAGCGGGGCTCCTCTTGCGTCACCGTCACGGGGACGATGACCGGTCGACGACCACGGTACCAGCGCACCCCCGCCGGGCCGAAATCGACCCCACGGCATGTCGCGGCCCGCGCCGCCGAGCTGGGCGACGGTGCCCGCGGGTCAGACGACGGTGAAGGAGAGCCCGTCGACCCGGGCCCGCAGCTCGCCGTCGGTCGCGAGGGCCTCGGCGATCGCGGTGACCAGGGCGCGCACGCCCTCCTCGTCGAGCCCCGGCACGAGGGTCAGCCGCACCTGGAGCACGCCCTGCCCGTCGGGCACGCCGGCCGCGAGGTCGTGGTCGGTCACCTCGTCGTGACGGGCGACGACCCGGGCGACGGAGTCGGCGACGAAGGGGTCCTCGTGCGCCGGCAGCCAGGCCCGCTGCTGGGCCAGCGCCCACACCATCGAGGCGCGCACCTCGAAGGCGTGCTCGCTCGCGCAGTCGAGCACCATGAGGTCGGCCTGCTCCCCCACCGCGGCCTGGGCGGCGCGGGCCGCCTCGACCGGCACCGGTCGGGCGGAGGTGTCGAAGGCCGTCATGTCGGCGATGGACGAGAAGACCGGCAGCGCCGTCCGCCCGTCGGGGTGCTCGAGCAGGACGACGGCCATGTCGGCCTCCTTGTCGGAGACGACGCCGTGCTCGCCCTCGGCCGTGTCGGTGGCGACCGCCTTGACCGGCACGAAGAGCCGGGCCGCCGCGAGGTGCTCGACCACCTCTGCCTCGCCGGCGGAGGTCAGTGCCCGCCGCAGCGCCGGGTCCGCCTCGCCGGTGTCACCCCGCGAAGCCCCCGGTCGGCAGCTCGCGTCCCTGCCACGGCACCCCGGCGGAGTCCGATCCGCCCGGCAGGCTCTCCGGCCCCGCGCCGGTCACGGTCGACCTGCCGCGTCGAGCGCGTCGCTCAGGGTCACCGTGCCCTTGTAGAGCGCCGAGCCGATGATCGCGCCCTCGACGCCGGCGGGCACGAGCCCACGCAGCGCGACGACGTCATCCCGCGTGGTCACGCCACCGCTGGCGACGACGGCCGCGTCGGTCGCGGCGCAGACGTCCTGGAGCAGCTGGAGGTTGGGTCCGGCGAGCATGCCGTCCTTGGCGACGTCGGTGACGACGTAGCGCGCGCACCCCTCGGAATCGAGGCGGGCCAGCGTCTCCCACAGGTCGCCGCCCTCCTGGGTCCACCCGCGGGCGCGAGGTGGTGCCCCGCACGTCGAGACCGACGGCGATCCGGTCGCCGTGCTCGGCGATGGCCCGCGCGGTCCACTCGGGGTTCTCCAGCGCGGCGGTGCCGAGGTTGACCCGGGCGCAGCCGGAGTCGAGCGCCGCGCGCAGCGACTCCTCGTCACGGATACCACCGCTCAGCTCGACCTTGATGTCGAGCCCGCCGACGATGCCGGCGAGCAGGTCGCGGTTGTTGCCCGTGCCGAAGGCCGCGTCGAGGTCGACGAGGTGGATCCACTCGGCGCCCTGCTCCTGCCAGGCCCGGGCGGCCTCGAGCGGGTCGCCGAAATCCCATCCGGACCCGGCGACCCCCTGCTGCAGCTGGACGGCCCGCCCTTCGCGCACGTCGACGGCGGGCAGGAGCTCCAGGCGGGGGCTCTCGGTCGTGGTCACAGTGACATCACCCAGTTCTTCAGGAGGTGCAGCCCGGCGTCCCCGGATTTTTCGGGGTGGAACTGCGTGGCGGACAGGGGGCCGTTCTCGACGGCCGCGACGAAGGGGGACCCGTGCTCGCTCCACGTGACGAGCGGGGTGGAGCGGGCCATCGCCCCGTCGGCGACGGGCAGGTCCCAGGACCGGACGCCGTAGGAGTGCACGAAGTAGAAGCGCTCGTCCTCGACCCCGTCGAAGAGGCGGGTGCCCGCAGGCGCCTCGACCGTCGACCACCCCATGTGCGGCACGACGGGCGCCTCGAGCCGGGCGACGGTGCCGGGCCACTGCTGCAGCCCCTGCTCCGTGGGCTGCGAGCCGCTGGGCTCGTCGGAGCCGTCGAAAAGCACCTGCATGCCGACGCACACGCCGAGGACCGGACGGCCGCCGCTCAGCCGCAGGTCGACGAGCGTGGGCGCACCCACGGCTCGCAGGCCGGCCATGCACGCGTGGAAATTGCCGACACCCGGGACGACGAGGCCGTCCGCGGCGAGGACGGCGTCACGGTCAGCGGTCAGCTCCACCCGGGCCCCGACGTGGGACAGGGCCCGCACCGCGGAGTGGACGTTGCCGGAGCCGTGGTCGAGGACGACGACGTGGGGACTGGTCATTGGTGCACATCCTTGACGACGGACTCGAAGGCGCGCACGGCGCTCTCGTCGGGCGAGATGACCGGGCCGAGTGAGTCGTCGGCACCGTCGAGGACGCGGCTCCCGGGCAGACCGAGGACCGTGGCGACCTCGACGAGCCACTCGACGTGGGTCAGGTCGGTGCGCCCCCAGAGGGCGCGCACCTCACGAATCGGCACCTCGCGGACTGCAGGGTTGCCCGCGAGCGTCCGGTGCAGGTCCTCGGGCGCGAGCGGAGGCAGGCGCGGGCCGCGGACGATCTCGCGGTCGGCCGAGCGCAGCGCCCAGCGCACCGGGCTGCGGCCGGACCGAGCGGTGAGCACCGCGGTGTCGTCGATGACGAAGAGCCCGATCGCCGGGGTGAGCCGTGGCCCGGCGTGCCGGGACGCGAGCACGGTGAGCGCGTCGTCGTAGGGGGCTGCCGTGACGCTGGTCGTCGCAGCGGGCACGATGATCGACCACGCGGCGTGCTCGAGGACGTGGCAGGGCACGACGCCGCCACGCACCCACTCGACCGCCCGCGCCGCGGGGGCGGCGAGCAGCACCACTCCACTGCCCTGCTGGGTCATCGCATCCTCTACAGAGCGCCCTTGGCGCTGGGGATGCCGACGACGCGCGGGTCGGGCTCGACGGCCGCGCGCAGGGCCCGGGCCAGCGCCTTGAACTGCGCCTCGACGACGTGGTGCGGGTCGCGCCCGGCGAGGACGCGCACGTGCAGCGCGATGCCGGCGTTGTAGGCGAAGGACTCGAGGACGTGCCGGGTCAGCGACCCCACGAAGTTGCCGCCGATGATGACGTACTCCTGACCGGCCGGTTCGCCGGAGTGCACGACGTAGGGGCGCCCGGCGACGTCGACGACCGCGTGGACGAGAGCCTCGTCGAGCGGCACCGTCGCGTCGCCGAAGCGGCTGATGCCCGACTTGTCGCCGAGTGCCTCGCGCACCGCCTGACCCAGGACGATCGCGACGTCCTCGACGGTGTGGTGGGCGTCGACGTCGACGTCGCCGTCGGCCCGGACCGTGAGGTCGATGAGGCTGTGCTTGGCGAGCGAGAGGAGCATGTGGTCGTAGAAGCGCACGCCCGTGGAGACGTCACCCCTGCCGGTGCCGTCGAGGTCGACGCTCACCTCGACGCGGCTCTCCGACGTGCCCCGGGTGACGGTGGCGGTGCGGGACGGTGTGCTCACGAGGTCTCCTCGGTCAGTGCGTGGGTGGGGACGAGCTCGGTCATCGCCGTGAGGAAGCGCCCCGTCTCCTCGGGGGTGCCGGCGGTGACCCGCAGGTGGTGCGGGATGCCGACGTCACGGACGAGGACCCCCCGGTCGAGCAGAGCCTGCCATGTCGCCGCCGCGTCGGCGAGCCCGCCGAAGAGCACGAAGTTGGCATCGCTCGGCACGGGCCGCAGGCCCATGGCGGTGAGCTCGGCGACGAGCCGGTCGCGCTGCTCCTTGATGGCGTCGACGGTCTCGAGGAGCCGGTCGGCGTGCTCGAGGGAGACCCGGGCGATCGTCTGCGTGGGCGCCGACAGGTGGTAGGGCAGGCGGACCAGGCGCAGTGCGTCGACGACCTGCGGGTCGGCGGCGAGGTAGCCCAGGCGGCCGCCCGCCAGCGCGAAGGCCTTGCTCATCGTGCGCGTGACCACGAGCCGCGGGTGGGCGGCGAGCAGCGACAGGGCGCTCGGCGTGCCCGGCCGGCGAACTCCGCGTAGGCCTCGTCGACGACGACGATCGCCCGCGGTGCGGCCTCGAGCATCGCCTCGATGACGTCGAAGGGCAGTGCGGTGCCGGTGGGGTTGTTGGGCGAGCAGAGGAAGACGAGGTGCGGGTCGACGCGGCGGGCCTGCTCGACGGCCGACTCGACGGTCAGGTCGAAGGACTCCCGGTCACGCTGGCCGTCGACCCAGGTCGTGCCGAGGGTCTCGCTGATGATCGGGTGCATCGAGTAGGCGGGGGTGAAGCCCAAGGCGATGCGGTCCGGTCCGCCGAAGGCCTGGACGAGGTGGGAGAGCACCTCGTTGCTGCCGTTGCCGGCCCACACCTGCTCGGGACGAAGGGAGACCGCGCTGCGGTCCTCGAGGTAGGAGACGAGCGCCTTGCGCAGGTCGGTGAACTCACGGTCGGGATAGCGGTTGAGCCCTCCGAGCTGCTCCTCCAGCTCGGCGACGATGGCCGAGACGACCTCGGGCGGCACCGGGTAGGAGGACTCGTTGGTGTTGAGCTGCACGTCGACGTCGAGCTGCGGCGCGCCGTAAGGAGTGCGACCGCGCAGCGCGGGACGCAGCAGCTGCTCGATCTCGCTCATCGCAGGACCTCCCCGGTGCGCGCGGTGACGGCCTCGCCGTGGGCCGGCAGGTCCTCGGCCTCGGAGAGCGCGAGGACGTGCGGGGCGACCTCGGCGAGGGCCTGCTCGGAGTACTCGACGACGTGGATGCCGCGGAGGAAGGACTGGACGGACAGGCCGCTGCTGTGGGCGGCGCTGCCACCGGTGGGCAGCACGTGGTTGGACCCGGCGACGTAGTCGCCGAGGCTCACCGGGGAGTGCGGCCCGACGAAGATCGCGCCGGCATTGCGGACCCGGGCCGCGACCTCGGGAGCGTCTGCGGTGATGACCTCGAGGTGCTCGGCGGCATAGGCGTCGACGACCCGCAGGCCGGCGTCGAGGTCGTCGACGAGCACGATCGCCGACTGCCGGCCGGAGAGGGCCTCGCCGACACGCTCGCTGTGCTTCGTCGCGGCGGCTCGTCGCTCGACCGCACCGGCGACGGCGTCGGCGAGCTCGGTGGAGTCGGTGACGAGGACCGACCCGGCCATCGGGTCGTGCTCGGCCTGGCTGATGAGGTCGGCGGCGACGTGCTCGGGGTCGGCCGTGGCGTCGGCGAGGACGGCGATCTCGGTGGGGCCGGCCTCGGCGTCGATGCCGACGATCCCCTTGAGCAGGCGCTTGGCGGCGGCGACGTAGATGTTGCCCGGGCCGGTCACGAGGCTCACCGGGAGGCACTCGCCGCGCTCCCCCGCGGCCTCGTCCTCGAAGCCGTGGGCGAAGCCCGCCACGGCCTGGGCGCCGCCCATGGCCCACACCTCGTCGACGCCGAGCAGGGCGCAGGCGGCGAGGATCGTCGGGTGGGGGTAGCCGGCGAAGACGCCGACATTTTCCTTCTGCGGGGGGCTGGCGACGGCGAGCGAGCCGACCCCGGCGATCTGCGCGGGCACGACGTTCATCACGACGGAGGACGGGTAGACCGCCCGGCCGCCGGGGACGTAGAGGCCGACGCGCTCGACGGGGACCCAGCGCTCGGTGACGGTGCCGCCACCACCGAGGTCGGTCGTGGTGTCGGTGCGGCGCTGGTCGGCGTGGACGGCCCGGGTGCGCTCGATGGCGACCTCGGAGGCGTGCGCACGGCCGGGTCGAGGGTGTCGACGGCGGCCTCGAGGACCTCCTGCGGGACGCGAAGGGAGGACGGCCGCACCCCGTCGAAGCGCTCGGCGAGGTCGTAGAGGGCTGCGGCCCCACGGTCATGGACGTCGTCGCTGATCGGCCGGACCGCGTCCAGGGCGGCCTCGACGTCGTACTCGGCCCGCGGTAGGACGGCACGCAGCTGCCGGGCGCCGAGGGGCTGTGAGCGCAGGTCGATCGTCGCGAGCATGCCCCAAGTCTAGGTATGTCAGCGCCGGCTCCTGACCGGCGTCTCATGCGTCGGGGTCATACCTCGCCGTAGAAGATCCGGTCGACCACCTGGCGCGCGTGGCGGGCGGTGCGGCGGTAGGACTCGGCCAGGGCCAGCCCCGACTGCGGTGCCATGCCGACGATGCGGCCGACGCCGTCGGCCTCGCGCAGGTTGGACGGCACCGAGTCGACCGCCCGACCGCGGAAGAGCATGCCGGCATTGCGCAGCAGCGAGGCCATCGACCAGGCCTCGCGCAGGACCACGGCGTCCTCGCCCCCGACGAGCCCGGCCTCGACCGCCGCCCCGAGCGCCGGCAGGGTCCGGGTCGTGCGCAGCTCCTCGTGGTCGTGCGCGTGCTCCAGCTGGAGCAGCTGGACGGTCCACTCGACGTCGGAGAGACCGCCCATGCCGAGCTTGAAGTGCGCCTTGCGGTCCGCGCCGCGCGGCAACCGCTCGGCCTCCATGCGCGCCTTGAGGCGCCGCACCTCACGCACCTGGGTCGCGTCGAGCCCCTCGGCGGGCCAGCGGATGGGGTCGATGAGGGCGGTGAAGCGCTCCCCCAGCCCGGGGTCGCCCGCCACCGGACGAGCGCGCAGCAGAGCCTGGGCCTCCCACGTCTCGGACCAGCGCTCGTAGTAGGTCGCGTAGGACGCCAGCGAGCGCACCATCGGCCCGCTCTTGCCCTCGGGCCTCAGGTCGGCGTCGAGACCGAGCGGCGGGTCGGACCCCGGGGCGCCGAGCAGGCGTCGCAGCTCACCGACGACGGCGAGTGCGGCCTCCTGGGCGGCCTGGTCGTCCGTGCCCTCGTGGGGCTCGTGCACGTAGAGGACGTCGGCATCGGAGGAGTAGCCCATCTCGCTGCCGCCGAGTCGGCCCATGCCGACGATGAGCAGGTCGGTGCCGACCGGCGCCCCTCGATCGGCCTCGACGGCGCGCACGACGACCTCGAGGGAGGCCTGGATGACCGCCTCGCTGATGTCGGTGAGCGCGTGACCCACCTGCTCGAGGTTGATCCGCCCCTGCAGGTCGGCGACCGCGACGCGGAAGATCTCGGCTCGCCGGATGGCGCGGATGGACGCGACGGCCGCATCGGCCTCGTCCCGACGACTCGCGGCAGCCCGCATCCGCTTGAGGATCTCGTCCCGCTCGCGCGGGCGCAGTCCGTCGGCGTCGCCGAGCATCTGCACCGCCTCGGGGCTGGCCAGCAGCAGGTCCCCGGCAAACCGACTCGCCCCCAGCGTGTGGGCGAGGATCTGCGCGGCCTCGCCCTCGTCACGCAGCAGCCGCAGGTACCAGTGCGTCGTGCCGAGCTCCTCGCTCACCTTGCGGAAGGCGAGCAGACCGGCGTCGGGGTCGGCCATCTCGGCGAACCACTCGAGCATGACGGGCAGCAGCTGCCGCTGGATGGCCGCCGTGCGGTTGACCCCGTCGGTGAGGACCTCGAGGTGGCGCAGGGCACCGGCCGGGTCGCGGTAGCCGAGCGCGCTCAGCCGCTCACGGGCGGCATCGGGCGTCAGGCGGGCCTCGTCGGGGCTGAGCTTGGCCACCGCCGACAGCAGCGGACGGTAGAAGAGACGCTGGTGCAGGCGCCGCACCTCGCGCGAGTGCTCCGTGCGCAGCCGCACGACCTGCTTGTCCGGCTGGTCCCACAGGTGGACGGACCGGCCCAGACGGCGCAGGTCCGCCTCGGCGGTCGGCATCAGGTGGGTCCGGCGCAGCCGGTGCAGCTGGATCCGGTGCTCGAGCGTGCGCAGCACCTTGTAGGCCTCGGTGAGGACCGCCGTGTCGGCACGACCGACGTAGCCGCCCGCCGAGAGGGCCGCGAGGGCATCGAGAGTCGTGCCGGAGCGCAGGCTCTCGTCGGTGCGGCCGTGGACGAGCTGGAGCAGCTGGACGGAGAACTCGACGTCGCGCAGACCGCCCGGCCCGAGCTTGAGCTGGCGCGCGGCCTCCGCGGACGGGATGTGCTCCTCCACGCGCCGGCGCATGGCCTGCACGTCGTCGACGAAGTCCTCCCGCGAGGCGGCCTCCCAGACCATGGGCTGGACCGCCGCGAGGTACTCGGCGCCCAGGCTCGCGTCGCCGGCCAGGTGACGGGCCTTGAGCAGGGCCTGGAACTCCCACGTCTTGGCCCAGCGCTCGTAGTAGGTGCGGTGGCTGGCCACCGTGCGCACGAGCGGGCCCTGCTTGCCCTCGGGGCGCAGCGCCGGGTCGACCGGCCACAGGGTCCCCGTGCGCCGTGGCGTCGGAGCAGGCGTGCATCATCCGCGTCAGACCTTCGTCGCGACCTCGAGCGCGGCGGCCTCGTCGGCACCCTCGACGGGCTCGGCGACGAAGATGACGTCGACGTCGGAGACGTAGTTGAGCTCGCGGCCACCCGCCTTGCCCATGCCGATGACGGCGAAGCGGCAGGTCTGCCCCTCCTCCCCCAGCTCGTCGATCGCGATGCGCACCGCCCCCTCGAGGGCGGATCCGGCGAGGTCGGCCAGGGCGCGGGCGACCTCGGGGAGGAACTCGACCGGGTCGTCGGCCGTCGTGTCTCGGGCCGCGATGCCGAGCAGCTGGCGGCGGTAACCCACTCGCAGCGCGTCCTGCGGCTCGAGGTCACCGGGCTCGGCGATCTCGGCGAGGAGCGCCTCGGTGCGCTCCTCGGGCGTCATCTCCCGGGCGTCGACGGCGTCGCGCCACTGCTCCGGGTGGGCGACGAGGTGGTCGACGAGCGCCGTCGAGACGCCCATGGCCCCGATGATCCTGGCCCGCGCCGCCGGGTCGTCCCGCAGCGCAGCGAGCAGCGCCTCGACCTCGTCGCCGGCTGCCTCGACGACCCGGACGAGCCCGAGCAGCGCGCTGTCGGGGTCTGCGGCTCGCGTCAGGGCCGCGACGAGGTCGTCACGGACCTCGGCGAGCGGCGCGAGTGCGGGGTCGGCCAGCAGCGACTCGGCCCGACGGGTGTCGTCGAAGCCTCGCCGGGAGATGCTGGGGCCGGGTCGGGCGGGTGGTGTCACGCGGTCCTCACAGTCGCGGCAGCAGATGTTCCAGCTCGAAGGGGGTGACCTGGTTGCGGTAGTCGGCCCACTCCTGGCGCTTGTTGCGCAGGAAGAAGTCGAAGACGTGCTCGCCCAGGGTCTCGGCGACGAGCTCGCTCTCCTCCATCGCCTCGATGGCCTCGGCGAGGCTCGACGGCAGCGGCTTGATGCCCATCGCCTTGCGCTCGCGGTCGGTGAGGCTCCACACGTCGTCCTCGGTCTCCGCCGGCAGCTCGTAGCCCTCCTCGATGCCCTTGAGCCCTGCGGCGAGGGTGACGGCGAAGGCGAGGTAGGGGTTGCACGCCGCGTCGAGACTGCGCAGCTCGACCCGGCTGGAGTTGCTCTTGTTGGGCTTGTACATCGGCACCCGGACCATCGCCGAGCGGTTGTTGTGGCCCCATGTCAGGTGCGCCGGCGCCTCGCCGCCGCCCCACAGGCGCTTGTAGCTGTTGACCCACTGGTTGGTCACGGCCGTGAACTCGCGACCGTGGTGGAGCAGGCCGGCGATGAACTGACGGCCGACCTTGCTCAGCCGGTAGGGGGCACCGGCCTCGTAGAAGGCATTGGTGTCGCCCTCGAAGAGCGAGAGGTGGGTGTGCATCCCGCTGCCGGGGTGCTCGGCGAAGACCTTGGGCATGAAGGTCGCGTAGACCCCCTGCTCGAGGGCCACCTCCTTGACCACGGTGCGGAAGGTCATGATGTTGTCCGCCATCGACAGCGCGTCGGCGTAGCGCAGGTCGATCTCGTTCTGCCCCGGGGCCCCTCGTGGTGGCTGAACTCCACGGAGATGCCCACCGACTCGAGCATGGTGATGGCGGCACGACGGAAGTCGTGGGCCTCCCCCTTCGGCACGTGGTCGAAGTAGCCACCCTCGTCGACCGGCTCCGGCCGCTCCCCGCGGGGCGTGCCCTGCTTGAGCAGGAAGAACTCGATCTCGGGGTGGGTGTAGAAGCTGAAGCCCATGTCGGCGGCCTTGCCGAGGGTGCGGCGCAGCACGTAGCGCGCGTCGGCGAGGGCCGGGCTGCCGTCGGGCAGCTGGATGTCGCAGAACATCCGGGCGGTGCCGGGGTGCTCACCGCGCCACGGCAGCACCTGGAAGGTCGAGGGGTCGGGGCGGGCGAGCATGTCCGCCTCGTAGACGCGGGTGAAGCCCTCGATGGCCGACCCGTCGAAGCCGATCCCCTCGCCGAAGGCGCCCTCGAGCTCCGCGGGGGCGATGGCGACCGACTTGAGCGTGCCGAGGACATCGGTGAACCACAACCGGACGAACCGGATGTCCCGCTCCTCGATGGTGCGGAGGACGAACTCCTGCTGACGATCCATGCGGCCCATCCTGCCCCACGCGAGGCGCTCAGCTCACCCAGGCCCACCGCCGGACGGCGAAGTCAATCGGCGCGTCCTCGTGCGCCCGCACGACGACCTCGACCTCGTCGGCCCCCACGACCCGGGAGCCGGGCGTGCGACGCAGGATGGCGCCCTGCCGGTCGGGGGCGATGAGGAAGGTCGGGTAGCCGGTTGCGGGCCGGTCCTCGCGGGGCTTCCACACCCACAGCCCGCAGCGCTCGCCATCGCGGCGCCACTCGACCCGCACCTCGTCGGCGGCGTCGAGGTCGGGCACATCGAGCTGGAGCCGCGCCCCCTGCACACCGCTGGGCACGGCGAAGGCGAGCCCGGCGTACGAGGACCACCCGCGACCGGGCCCCTTGAAGACGTAGCCCGAGCGCCCGGTGACGCGCAGCCCGTCGACCGGCCCCTCGGGGCGGTGCGCCTCCCGCAGGCAGGGCTCGACGGCCAGGTCCTCGACCCGCTTGACCCAGTGCGGCTCGCGCCGCTCCAGCTCGGTCACCGGCACGTTGTCCATGGCCGTGAAGGACGGCTCGAGGAAGCGCTGCGGGTCCGGACCGCTCTCGGCCTCGAGGATGCGCGCCGCCCGCGGCGAGGGATCGGTGCTCGTCGAGGCGAGGACGAAGGCCCAGGTGTCGTGGAGGACCTCGACGTGGTGGGCGACCAGGCCCGCCTGACCGAGCAGCCGGTGCAGCCGTGCGGCGCCGAAGGCCTGGGTGTGCCCCCACACGCCCTCGAGACGGCCGACGAGCGGCACGGAGAAGAGCAGGTCCGTGCCCTCGGGCAGGGCACGGGCGAGCGTGCGCACGGCCTCGTCGGGGTCGGGCACGTGCTCGACGACCTCGCAGCACACGACGAGGCTCGCCCCGCTCGCCTCGACGTCGGCCCGGGTGAGGTCGTAGAGGTTGCCGAGGTCGACCGAGCTGCGGTCGGCGAGCCCGTTGGTCGCGAGCATGGCGCGGGTGGCGTCCACCCATCGCTGCTCGAGCTCGATGCCGCGGTAGCTCGCGGCCTCGCCGTCACGCAGCATGAGGGTCGCGAGGACGCCCTGCCCGACACCCACCTCGAAGATCCGCTCCCCCGGCGAGATGAAGCCGACGACGCGCCGGAAGCGCACGACATTGGACTCGGACGCCGGCGGGACCTCCCCTTCGGCCGAGTGCTCGCGCTGTGGGGGCCGGTACCAGGCCCGGGCGCGGTCGCGGTCGGCGACCATGACCGCCTCGCGGACCCGG
>NZ_JBNFOF010000032.1:0-20132 GCF_057364645.1 Janibacter sp. CFPM2_SD2 | reverse complement strand
TGCTGGGGCGGCGCGCGGCGCCTGCCCGAAGGGAGCCGCCACCGGGAGCGCCCCCGCCTCCGGGGCCACCGGTGGACGGGCCGGCGTGATGATCGAGCCGGAGTAGCCCTGCGAGAGCGTCGTCGCCGAGTAGGCGGCCGGTCCCGCGAGACCGGCGATGATCGCCACGGAGGCGATGACCGGGACGGCTCGGTGGTGGACCCGGGCGATGACGAGGAGCATGAGGGCCGCGGCCAGGCCGGCGGCGAGGACGGCCACGCGCAACCAGCCGTAGTCGGTCGTGCGACTGAGCAGGATGAAGCCCCACACGCCTGCGGCGGCGCTCGCCACGGCGAGGGCCACGGAGCCGACGGACTCCTCCCTTCGCTCCCAGGCCTCGGCGGCACCGGCGCCGACGAGGACGGCGACCGCCGGGGCCAGGGCCACGGTGTAGTAGTCGTGGAAGATGCCGGCCATGAAGGAGAAGACGAGCATCGTCACGAGGAGCCAGCCGCCCCAGACGAGGTAGGCGGCGCGACGCACGTCGGTGCGCGGGGCGCGGCCCCGCAACCACAGGCCGACGGCGAGCAGGACGAGGGCGCTCGGGATGAGCCACGAGATCTGGCCACCGGACCCGGACTCGAACATCCGCAGCAGGCCCGTCTGGCCCCAGCCGTTGCCGCCCCCGACGGAGCCGGTCTCGTTGCCGTTGATCCGGCCGAGGCCGTTGTAGCCGAAGGTCAGCTCGAGGAAGGAGTTGGTCTGGCTGCCGCCGATGTAGGGCCGCATGCTCGCGGGCACGAGCTCGACGATCGCGACCCACCAGCCGGCCGTGAGGAGCATCGTCGCGACGCCGACGAGCGAGCCGACGGCACGGCGGCGCAGGGTGGTGTCGGCCGCGACGAGGAAGGCGATGCCGAGGAAGGGCACGACGAGCAGGACCTGCAGGGTCTTGGTGAGGAAGCCCAGGCCGACGAGCGCGCCGACGAGGGCGAACCATCGGACCGATCCCCGCTCGATCGCGTGCACGGTCGCCCAGGCGGCGGCCGTCATGAGGAGCACGAGGAGCGCGTCGGGGTTGTTGAAGCGGAACATCAGCACGGCGACCGGCGTGAGCGCGAGGACCGCGCCGGCGAGCAGGCCGGCCCCGGCGCCCCAGTGCCGCTTGACGCTGGCGTGGACGAGCCCGACGCTCGCGACCCCCATGAGCACCTGCGGCACGAGGATCGACCACGAGCTGAGGCCGAAGAGGCGCACCGACAGGGCCATGACCCACAGCGAGGCCGGCGGCTTGTCGACGGTGATCGACCCGGCCGCGTCGGAGGCGCCGTAGAAGAGCGCGCTCCAGCTCTGCGACCCCGCCTGCACGGCAGCGGAGTAGAAGGAGTTGGCCCAGCCGTTGGCGCTGAGGTTCCACAGGTAGGCGAGTGCCGTGACGAGGAGCAGCCCGAGCAGGGCCGGTCGGGCCCAGCGCGGGTCGGTGTCGGGGCCGCGCCACAGGCGGGCCAGGCGGGTCGGCTGTGACGCCGCGCTGCGGGGCGCCGCCGCAACCGCTGGGGGCGGGGTGAAGGTCATCGTGTCCATGACCGCCACGCTCCGGCCCGGCCCTGTGTGCCTGCTGTGGTCACCCGTTGGTCGGCGTGTGAGCCGCCCCCGCTGGTCGAGGTGCGAGCGCCAGCGAGCCTCAAGACCGCCCGCGCCTCACCCCACCGGCAGCGTCACCGTGAAGACCGTGCGGCCCGGGGTCGACTCCACGTCGACCTCCCCAGCGTGGGCGCGGGTGACCGCGGAGACGATCGACAGGCCGAGGCCGGTGCTGCCGGAGGCGCGCTGGCGCGACCCGTCGCCGCGGGTGAACCGCTCGAAGACGTTGGGCAGCAAGGCTGCTGGGATCCCGGGCCCGTCGTCCTGCACCGCGAGGACGGCATGTCGACTCCCTTCGTCGAGGCGAAGGGAGGTCCGCACCGTCGTCCCTGCCGGCGTGTGCGTGCGGGCATTGGCGAGGAGGTTGGCGAGGACCTGGTGGAGGCGGGCGCGGTCGCCGACGACCTCGACCGGCTCGGGGGGCAGGTCGAGCTCCCAGCGGTGGTCGGGGGCGGCGGCCCTGGCGTCCCCGGTGACGTCGATGGCGAGCATCGTCAGGTCGACGGGTTCGCGCTCGAGGGGGCGGCCGGTGTCGAGGCGGGCGAGGAGCAGCAGGTCCTCGACGAGGTCCTGCATGCGCAGCGCCTCGGACTCGACCCGGGAGAGGGCGTGGGTGACCCCGGGGCACGGGATCGGGCTCGCGGCGGGAGAGCTCGGCGTAGCCGCGGATCGACGCGAGCGGCGTGCGCAGCTCGTGGCTGGCGTCGGCGACGAACTGGCGCACCCGGGTCTCCGACTCCTGCCGGGCACGCAGCGCTCCGTCGACGTTGTCGAGCATGCTGTTGAGCGCCAGACCGACCTGCCCGACCTCGGTGCCGGGATCGACGTCGGGGACGCGCTCGGCGAGGGCGACGTCACCGGAGTCGAGCTCGAGCTCGGAGACCCGGCGCGCGGTGCCGGCGACCCGCTCCAGGGGCTGCAGGTTGCGGCGCACGAGATAGGTGCCGCCGGCCCAGACGCCGACCAGGCCGACGAGGCTGGAGCCGACGACGATGAGCACGATCGCGGTCACGGTGCTCTCGATCGGGTCGACGGGCACGCCGGTGATCGCGGTCCAGCCGTCGGCGGTGCGCACCGAGACGAGGCGATAGCTGCCGATCGTGGAGCCGAGATCGATCGTGCGCGGCGTGGTGCCGAGGCCCGCGTCGTCGAGCTGCTCGACCTGGGCGTCCGTCAGCCGGTCGTTGTGGCCGGCGGCGTTGACCGCGTAGTTGAAGGGCTCGCCGGTGCGCCGGTCGATGGCGACCTCGCCGTCGAGCAGGACGAGGTGGAGCACGGCATTGCTGCTGCCCGCCGGTGGTCCGCCGCGGGGCCCGCCGGGCCCGTCGGGCTCGGTGCCGTCGATCGTCGCGACGAAGCGGTCGGATGCGTTGACGAGATCGTCGTCGACCTGCTGGGTGAGGTACTGGTGCGCGGCGATGCTCGTGAGCGTCCCGGTGAGCGCGGTGACGGCGAGGAAGAGCAGGAGAACCGACGCGACGAGCTTGGCCCGCAGCGTCCACGTCGACGGATGGCGAAGGGAGGTCATCTCGCGGGCTTGAGGACGTAGCCGGCGCCGCGCATGGTGTGGATCATCGGCTCGCGCCCGGCGTCGATCTTCTTGCGCAGATAGGAGATGTAGAGCTCGACGACATTGGCCTGGCCACCGAAGTCGTAGTTCCACACCCGGTCGAGGATCTGGGCCTTCGACAGCACGCGGCGCGGGTTGCGCATGAGATAGCGCAGCAGCTCGAACTCGGTGGCCGTCAGGGTGATCTCGTCACCGCCGCGCACGACCTCGTGGCTGTCCTCGTCGAGGGTGAGGTCCCCGACGACGAGCAGCGAGGAGGACTCCTGCGCGACGACCGCGGTGCGGCGCAGCAGTGCCCGGACCCGCGCGACGACCTCCTCGAGGCTGAAGGGCTTGGTGACGTAGTCGTCACCTCCCGCGGTCAGGCCCGCGATGCGGTCCTCGACGGCGTCGCGGGCGGTGAGGAAGAGCACCGGCACCTCGGGCTCGTCGGCGCGCATGCGGCGCAGCACCTCGAGGCCGTCGATGTCGGGCAGCATCATGTCGAGCACAACCGCGTCCGGGCCGAACTCCCGTGCCGCGCGTACCGCCTCGGCACCCGCGCCGGCGGAGCGCACCTCCCAGCCCTCGTAGCGCAGCGCCATGGAGACGAGCTCGGTGAGGTTGGGCTCGTCGTCGACGACGAGCACGCGCACGGGCGAGCCGTCCGGGCGGGCGAGTGGGGGGAGTGCGGTGCGCTGGGCCATGGCGACAGTCAACCCCCTTCGCCGCGCGCTCCGCCATGTGTCCGCTGTGCGTCACCTGTGAAGCCCTCCGTAGGCACGTGACGGCTGCGGCACAGGTCCACCACAGCCGGCGCCCGAGCGTTGACGGCATGACGACACCTCCGCAGGACCCCACGACCCAGACCACCCCGCAGTACGCGACGCAGACCTTCGCGGCGCAGCCGATGTCGCCCAAGACGGCTCCGGCCATCAACCCGCCGCGCTGGCGTGGCCGCAAGACGGCCGTCGCCGCCGCCCTGGCCATCGGGCTGAGCTCGGCCGGTGCCGTCGCCGCTGCGCGACGGTCGAGCAGGGCAGCAGCGGGACGCGAAGGGGGTGGCCCCGGCCGGTGGTCAGGGCTTCCCCGGCGGCGGTCAGGCACCGCAGGGCGGGATGAGCCAGCAGGGTGGGACCGGGCAGCAGGTGCCCGGCCAGACCCCGCAGGGGCAGCCCGGCACCGCTCCGGGCGGGCAGACGGGTGGCCAGGGCGGGGGTTCCACGGGCGCCACGACCCACTGACAGGACTCGATTTCGCCGCGCGGCCACGAGCAGGTACTCTCTTCACTTGTCGCCGAGCAGCGCTGGGCGGCGAGCGCCCGTAGCTCAACGGATAGAGCATCTGACTACGGATCAGAAGGTTTGGGGTTCGAATCCCTACGGGCGCGCTCTGTGTTGAGACAGACGGACAGGCCCCGATCGCCACTGGCGACCGGGGCCTGACTCGTGCTCGGGGCGTGCGAGCCCGAGGCCCCTCAACTTTCTTCGGAGAAGTTAGACTCGGGTGCACCCAGCTCCTCCCGGGAGGCCTCCATGCCACTTCGCTCCGACTGGTCCGACGACCTGTGCCCGATCCGCCGCTCGCTCGACGTGCTCGGCGACGGCTGGGTGCTGCTCATCATCCGCGACGTCCTCCACGGGCGCGGGCGCTTCGACACCCTGCGTGACGGCCTGGGCATCTCCGATGCCGTGCTCAGCCGCAGGCTGCGCGCCATGGTCGAGGCCGGGCTGCTCGAGCGCGTCGACTACGACGACGGCGGCCGCACGCGGCAGGGCTACGCCGCGACGCAGGCGGCCGCGGAACTGCTCCCGGTGCTGCAGCAGCTCGCCCTGTGGGGAGAGCGGCACACGGCGACCCCACGGGGCGGTGGCCACATGGCGCTGATCCACGAGGCGTGCGGTGAGGAGACCACCCGGGGCGAGGTCTGCAGCGCCTGCGGCCAGCCCCTCGTGCCCGAGGAGATGTCCTGGGACAAGCCCTGGCACGGCCGCCGCGACCACCTCGTCGCCGCCGGCGTGCTCGGCCGACGCTGACCCGCCTGCAACTCTGCAGGGCCCTGGGGTCCTGCAGAGTTGGAGGCCGGTCCGCCGGGCGCACCCCGAGCACGACAAGGGCGTCACCCCACCGGGGTGACGCCCTTCGTCGTGCTCTGCTCGATCAGGCCTGAGCGTCCAGGTCGGCGGCCACGCGGCGGTGGGCCTCCCAGATCTCCTCGGGCAGGCGGTCGAAGGCCTTGAGGTGCTCCTCGCGGAAGCCCATCTCCTGCTGCCAGCGGGCCACGTCGATGTCGAGGATCCGGTCGAGGTCCTCCTGCGGCAGGTCGAGGCCGGTGAGCTCGAGCTCCTCCTGCGTCGGGATGATGCCGACCGGGGTCTGGCGACCGGTGACCTCGCCCGCCTTGAGCTGCATGAGCCACAGGAGCGGACGCAGGTTCTCGCGGTAGCCGGGCCACAGGTAGTGGCCGTCCTCCGGGTGCTTCTGGAACCAGTTGACGTGCGCGAAGAGCGGCTTGTCCTTCGCGGCGCCGACGATGTCGAGGTAGTGGCGCGCGTAGTCGCCCTCGCCGTAGGCCATGAAGGGCCGGTTGGACATCGGGTCGTAGCGCAGCTGGCCCTCGACGCCCTCGGCCGCGGCGGTGGCCTCGGCGCCCAGGGTCAGGCCGTCGTAGACGCCCTCGGCCAGGTCGGTGATCGCACGGATCAGCGGCTCACGGTCACGCGTGCGCCCACCGAAGATGATCGCGTCGATCTCGACACCCGCGGCCTCGTCGAAGTCGGGGGCGGCGTTGGGCACGTTGGCCAGCGTCGTCGTGAAGCGGCTGTTGGGGTGCGCCCACGGCGAGGTGTCGCCGGGCTCGCGGTCGGCGATCGCGTCGCCCTTCCAGTCCAGCCACCCGTCGACGTCGGCCGGCGGCTCGGGCGTGCGACCCTCCCACCAGACCTCCTCGGTCTTCGGGTTGTAGGCGATGTTGGTGAAGATGACCTTGGTGCCCGGGTCGACCGAGTGCAGGGCCGTCGGGTTGGTCGACTCGTTGGTGTCCTTGGCGACACCGAAGACGCCGTACTCCGGGTTCATGCCCATGAGCTTGCCGGTGGACTCGTCGACCCACAGCCACGCGATGTCGTCGCCGTAGAAGTCGACCTGGTAGCGGTCGCCGAGGGCGTCCGGCGGGAGCATCATCGCGAGGTTGGTCTTGCCCGAGGCGCTCGGGAAGCCACCGGTGATGTGGTATCGCTTGCCGGTCTCCTTGTCGGTGATGCCGATGAGCATGTACTGCTCGGCGAGGAACTTCTTCGTCGCCCAGCCGTCGTAGGCGCCCTGGCGCAGGCCGTGGGCGATCTTGCCGAGCAGCGCGTTGCCGCCGTAGGACGAGCCGAAGTGCAGGATCGTGCGCTCGTCGGCGACGGTCACGAAGTAGCGCTTGTCGTCGGGGGTGCCCTGGCCGAGGTTCTCGAGGTCACCGGTGACGTGGACGGCGCGGACGAAGTCGTCCTGGACCGGCAGGTCGTTGACGTGCTCGACGCCGACGCGCGACATGCGGATCATGTGCAGCACGACGGGGCGGGAGTCGGTCAGCTCGACGCCGGTGGCCCACTGGGCGAGCTCGTTGCCCTTGGGGGACATGAGGTAGGGCAGGACGTACATCGTCTTGCCCTTGGACTGACCGCGCATGAGCTCGGTCAGCTTCTCCTTCATCTCCGCGGCGGGGCGCCAGTTGTTGTAGACGCCCTTGTCCTTCTCGTCGTTGGTCGCGACGATCGTGCGCTCCTCGGAGCGCGCGGTGTCCTTGGAGTAGGAGCGGGAGTAGTAGCGGCCCTCGCCTGCGGGGAGGAGCTCACCCGCCTCGACGGCCTCGGCGATCAGGCGGTCGTCGTCGTCGGCGCCCACCACCTCGATCCGGTCCGGCTGGGTGATCTCGGCCCAGTGCTTCACGTACTCGCGAACGGCCTCGTTGGTGAGACCTGACGCGTCAAGCGCGGCGTCGACGTCGACCATGCTCAGTTTCCCTCTCACGTGCTTGGTGTGCGGGCGGTCCCTCGCGGGTTCTCCCGGTTGCGGGCAGGCTACCGCCCGGCGACTGGTCACGGCGGGGAGTTCCGGCACGGCGGGGCGTGATGTGACCCACCTGCGGGTCGAAGGGGGGCGTGAGTCGCCCCCTTCGTGCGGTCGGTGTGCGCGCCCTCCCGACATGTGAAGTGACTCGCCGGTTTACCGATACGAGGTGTAGCAGGTACTCTCGGTATCGCACACTTTCCGTTCCACTCAGCACTGTCGCGAAGGGTTCACCCACATGGCTTCCAGCGAATCAACGTCCTTGGCCGACAAGGGTCAGCGACTCGGCCTGCGGCTCATCGCCAAGGCAGGCGGGCTCCCGGGGCTCAAGGACAAGGAGGTGCGCGGCAAGGTCGAGCGGTACCTCTACAAGGGCGCCGTCACCGGCTTCAAGGCGCAGACCGCGGCCGGCCGCGCGTTCGCGAAGAAGAAGGGGTCGGGCGACCCCACCCGCGCCGCGACCGCCAAGCCGAAGCAGCTCTTCGACCTCACGCCCACCGAGGACCAGCAGATGATCCAGGGCGTGGCGCGCGAGCTCGCCGACGAGATCATTCGTCCTGCTGCCGCCACCGCTGATGCCGAGCGCACCGTGCCGGCCGAGGTGCGCACCGCCGCGGCCGAGGTCGGGCTGCACCTTGTGGGTGTCCCGGCCGAGCTCGACGGCATCGCCGAGGAGCGCTCCGCGGTCACCGCGGCGATCGTGCTCGAGGAGCTGGCCCGCGGCGACATGGGCATTGCCACGGCGATCATGGCGCCGGCCGCCGTCGCCACCGCCATCGCCGCCTACGGCGACGCCGACCAGCAGGCCACCTACCTGCCGGAGTTCACCGGCGAGACGCCGCCGACCGCGGCTCTGGCCCTGCACGAGCCCCAGCCGCTCTTCGACCCCTTCGCCCTGCGCACCACGGGCCGGGTCGAGGGTGACGAGATCGTCCTCGACGGCGTCAAGGCGATCGTCCCGGGCGCGCAGGAGGCCGACCTCTTCATCATCTCGGCCGCGATCGACGGCCAGTCGCGGCTCGTCATCGTCAAGCCGGGGACCGAGGGCGTCAAGACCGAGGACGACCCGGCCATGGGCGTGCGCGCGGCGAAGACCGCCCGCCTGCACCTCGAGGGTGTCCGCGTCGCCAAGGCCGACCTGCTCGGCACGGCCGAGGACCACGCCGACGCCGTGCGCCGCGCCCGTCTGGCCTGGGCGGCCGCTGCCGTCGGCACCTCTCAGGCCGTGCTCGACCACGTGAGCGAGTACGTCAAGGAGCGCAAGGCCTTCGGCGAGCCGATCGGCTACCGCCAGGCCGTCGCCTTCACCGTCTCCGACATCGCCATCGAGCTCGCGGGCCTGCGGCTCGTCGTGTGGAAGGCCGCCGCCCGGCTCGACCGCGGGGAGGACGCCTCCGCCGAGATCGCCCAGGCGCGCAACCTCGTCTCGCGTCACGTGACGTGGATCGGCTCGAGCGGCGTGCAGCTGCTCGGTGGCCACGGCTTCGTCAAGGAGTTCGACAACGAGCGCTGGTACCGCGATCTGCGGGGCGCCGGAGTCCTCGAGGGCACGCTGCTCGTCTGAGCCGCGCCCCCCTTCCTCTTATCTACCTGACACGAAGGACACGATCATGATCGACCTCGAGGTTCCCAAGAAGTTCCGCCCGCTCATCTCCCAGGCCCGAGGTATGGCCGAGGAGGTCTTCTGGCCCATCTCCCGCAAGTACGACCGCGCCGAGCACGAGTACCCCGCCGAGCTCGACCTCGTCTCGGCCGTCATCGACGGCATGTCCGACGGGGGCGCCGGGCAGGGTGCCGGTGCGTCCTCCTCGACCCGGGCCAAGGACGACGGTGCGGAGGAGGGTGACGTCGCAGCCGTCGGCTCCGGCCGCAGCTCGAAGAAGGGCCCCAAGAACAACAAGAACGGCTCCAACCTCTCCTCGGTGCTCTCGATCCTCGAGACCTGCCGCGGTGACGTGGGCCTGACCCTGTCGATCCCGCGCCAGGGCCTGGGCAATGCCGCCATCGCCGCCGTCGCCAACGACGAGCAGAAGGCGCGCTACGCCGGCAAGTGGGCCGCGATGGCCATCACCGAGCCCGATGTCGGCTCGGACTCCGGCGCCATCCGCACGACCGCGGTCAAGGACGGCGACGAGTACGTCCTCAACGGCGAGAAGATCTTCGTCACCTCCGGTGAGCGGGCCGAGCTCGTCGTCGTCTGGGCGACCCTCGACCGCAGCCTCGGCAAGACGGCGATCAAGTCCTTCGTCGTGCGCCGTGACAACCCCGGTCTGCAGCTGGCCCGCCTCGAGCACAAGCTCGGCATCCGGGCCTCCGACACCGCGGCCTTCGTCCTCGACAACTGCCGCGTGCCGGCGGAGGACCTCCTGGGTGACCCGGAGATCAAGATCGAGGGCGGCTTCGGCGGCGCCATGCAGACCTTCGACAACACGCGCCCGCTCGTTGCGTCGATGGCCCTGGGCCTGACCCGGGCGTCGCTCGACAAGACCACCGAGCTGCTCAAGGAGTCGGGCATCGAGGTCGACTGGGACCGGCCGGCCAACGTGCACGTCCGCGCGCGGCGAAGCTCATCGAGCTCGAGGCCGACTACCAGAGCGCCTACCTGCTCACCCTGCGCGCGGCGTGGATGGCCGACAACGGCAAGCCCAACTCGATGGAGGCCTCGATGGCCAAGGCGAAGGCGGGGCGCACCTGCGTGGGCGTCTCGCTCGCGTGCGTCGAGCTCGCCGGTGCCACCGGCTACGCCGAGACGCACCTGCTCGAGAAGTGGGCCCGCGACTCCAAGATCCTCGACATCTTCGAGGGCACGCAGCAGATCCAGCTGCTCGTCGTCGCTCGCCGGATCCTCGGCTACTCCAGCAAGGAGCTCAAGTAGTCCGCCAAGGAGGCCGCATTGCCGTAGGGCAATGCGGCCTCGGGTCCGCATCTCCTAAGGAATGCGACCCAAGGTGCGCACGACCTCGATGAGATGCGCCGGCCGCGCCCCCTTCGTCTCACCCCGGACGAAGGGGGCGCGGCATTTATCATCGGGACGTGGTCGTCATCGCGGTGTGCAGCCTCAAGGGGGGAGTGGGCAAGACCTCCGTGACCCTGGGGCTCGCGGCGGCAGCGCGGCACGCAGGCCTGCGCACGCTTGTCGTCGACCTCGACCCGCAGGGCGACTCGACGACCGGTCTCGACGTCGACGGAGAGGTCGCCTCGACCAGCGCACTGGTCGTCGAGGAGCCGCGCCGGCGCAACCTGCGTGCCGCCACGCTCCGCAGCCACTGGAGCGACGGTGACCACGCCCCCATCGACGTCGTCGTCGGCGGCGACGACCTGGCCCGCATGGACCGCACCGACCTCTCGTCGCGGCGGCTGACCTCCCTTCGCACCGTGCTGGCGAAGGTCGAGGCGGACCACGACCTCGTCCTCGTCGACTGCCCGCCCTCGCTCGGCGGGCTGACCCGCATCGGGCTGACGGCCGCCGACCGGGCGATCATCGTCACCGAGCCGGGGGTCTTCGCCATCGCGGCGGCCGACCGCGCGCTGCGGGCGGTGCACGAGGTGCGCTCGACGCTCAACCCGCGGCTGCAGCCGCTCGGCATCGTCGTCAACCGGGTGCGGTCCAACATCGGCGAGCACCGCTACCGGGTCGAGGAGCTGACCTCGCTCTTCGGGCCGCTCGTGCTCACCCAGCGCATCCCCGAGCGCACCTCCGTGCAGCGGGCGCAGGGCGCCTTCGTGCCGATCCACGCCCTTCGCAACCCCGGGGCCCGCGAGGTCGCGGCCCTCTTCGACGGCATCCTCGCGCACGCCCTGCGGGCGGCGCGCCGTCAGCGCGCCTGAGGCCGTTCGCAGCCGATCCACGAGACCGGCGTGGGCCGAGAGTCGCCCGTCAGGTGTCCGGCCAAATGACCACCTGTTCTTCGACCCATCAGGGTGATCCAGGTCATAAGGTGCCCGGTGGCGGGTCCCCGCCGCCATCCATCTCCGGGAGGAATCACATGCGACACCACCGCATGGCCGCGGTCCTGGGCGCCCTCGCGCTCGGCACGACCGGGCTGACCATGACTGCGAGCGCCACCGCAGCCCCCACCGCATCGACCGGCTCGACCGCGTCGACCACCGGTGCCGAGACCAGCTACGTCGTGCTCGCCGAGCGCGGCGGCAGCGCCAAGGCCCTGGCGTCGAAGCTCGAGGCGGGCGGCGCGAAGATCGTCTCCGTCAACGACAAGGTCGGCATGGTCACCGTGACCTCGACCGACACCGCCTTCGCCGCCAAGGCGCGCGCGATGAAGGGCGTCTTCGGCGCCGCCGAGGAGGGCATCGTCGGCCGCGCCCCGCAGGACCGGGTGAAGAAGTCCGACACCGAGCGCCCGCGCGCCCAGGCCAAGGCCGAGGGCATGCGCTCCTCCGCCGCGGGCAAGGGCAACGGCAAGGAGGGCGCCGACCCGCTCGACGACAAGCTCTGGGGCATGGACATGATCCGTGCCGCCGAGGCGCAGAAGATCACGGCCGGTGACAAGCGGGTCAAGGTCGGTGTCATCGACACCGGTGTCGACGCGAGCCACCCGGACATCGCGCCGAACTTCGACCACAAGCTCTCGCGCAACTTCACGACCGACATCCCCGACATCGACGGGCCCTGCGAGGTCGAGTCCTGCGTCGACCCGGCGGACGTCGACAACGGTGGCCACGGCACGCACGTCGCCGGCACCATCGCCGCGGCGAAGAACGGCATCGGCGTCTCCGGTGTCGCGCCGGACGTCTCGATCGTCAACGTGCGCGCCGGTCAGGACGCGGGCTACTTCTTCGTCGGCCCCACGGTCAACGCCCTCACCTACTCGGCCGACGCCGGGCTCGACGTCGTCAACATGAGCTTCTACGTCGACCCGTGGGCCTACTACTGCCAGGGCGGTGCCCCCGAGGACAGCCCCGAGGAGGCCGCCGAGCAGGACATGATCATCGAGTCGATGTCGCGTGCGCTCAACTACGCGCACTCCAAGAACGTCACGATGGTCGGCGCCCTGGGCAACTCCGCGACGGACCTGGCCAACCCCGGGACCGACTCGGAGAGCCCCAACTACCCCGAGGGCAACGCCCACGACCGCACCATCGACAACTCGAGCTGCAAGGACCTGCCGGTCGAGGGCCCGCACGTCATCGGTGTCTCGGCCGTCGGCCCCTCGGAGCGCAAGTCCTACTTCTCCAACTACACGACCGACCTGACCTCCGACGAGATCGAGGTCAGCGCCCCCGGTGGTGACTCCCGCGAGTACTTCGGCACCCCCGACTACCGCAGCCCGAGCAACCTGATCCTCTCCTCCGTGCCGGAGAACGTCGTCAAGTCCGAGGGCTCGGTCGACGAGGACGGCAACATCACCGAGGACGGCGAGGGCTACGTCTTCAAGGACTGCGGCATCGTCAAGGGCACGGAGCAGTGCGGCTACTACGAGTACTACCAGGGCACGTCGATGGCCTCGCCGCACGCGGCGGGCGTCGCCTCCCTGATCGTCTCGCGCTACGGCAAGACCGACGGCAAGGCCGGCTTCGGTCTCTCGGCCGACACCACCCGTGAGGTGCTCATGGGCACGGCCCGCGACAAGGCCTGCCCCGAGCCGCGTACCTTCGTCTACCCCGGCCTCCCGGCGGACTACACCGCCACCTGCGTCGGTGACGAGGACTTCAACGGCTTCTACGGTGACGGCATCATCGATGCCTACGCCGCCGTCGCCGCCAAGAAGCTCTGACGAGCGCATTTCACGCGAGGGGGGTCGGTCACCGCGAGGTGACCGACCCCCCTTCGTCATGGGGCGAGGACCTCGTGGGCCTCGACCATCGCCGGGCCGTACCAGGTGAGCAGGCGACCGCTCACGAGTTGCGTCGGCACGTGGGTGAATGCCTCCGGTCCGTCCTCGGCCGTGAAGACATAGGGCTCGTCGGGCAGGAGGACGAGGTCGATGCCGGGATGGTCGACATCGGACAGGTCGACGTGCGGGTAGCGGTCGCTCGGGTCGGCGTCGGGGCCCGCGAGGGCATTGATCCAGCCGAGCCGCGTCAGCAGGTCGGTCGTGTAGGTGCGCGGGCCGACGGCCATCCACGGGTCTCGCCAGATGGGCACGGCGACGGTCCCTCGCGTGGCGGGCACCGCTGTGCCCCAGAGCTGCTCGGCCTGCTCCAGCCACTCGGGCACCGGCTGGCGCAGCGCCTCGACCCACAGCCGACGCATCGAGGTCAGCGCCGACGGCACGTCCTCGATGTCGGTGACCCAGACGGTGACACCGCGCTCCCGCAAGCGGCACACGTCGAGCTCGCGGTTTTCTTCCTTGTTGGCCACGACGAGGTCGGGGGAGAGGTCGGCGATCGCGCGCAGGTCGGGGTTCTTGGTGCCACGTACCCGGGCCACGTCGAGGTCGGCCGGGTGGGTGCACCAGTCGGTCGCGCCGACGAGCAGGTCCGGACAGCTCGTGGCGATCGCCTCGGTGAGGCTGGGTACGAGCGAGACGACCCGCCGCGGGGGAGCGGTCAGGTCCGCGGTCGCACCCAGGTCGTCGAGCGGCATCACGGCACCACGAGGGCGAGCAACTCGGTGGCGGCCATGCCGGCGATCGCCACGGCGAGGGCGAAGGGAGCCCGGCCGTCCCGTCGGCGGGAGGGCTCGGGCTGCGTCGAGTAGCGGGTGCGCCCGAGCACGAAGGCCGCGCCCGCCAGCGTGAGCGTGGCGATCATGATGACCAGCGCGGCCGGTCCCATCTGGTCACTGGTGTGCCGGGCGATGACCGCGGCGCCGGCGACGGTCGTCAGCGAGGTGCGCTGCCACGACAGGGCGGTCCGCTCGGGCTGGGCGCCCTGCGGTGTCGCGCGCGCGAGCTCGCTCATCGTCAGCGGCCCGCGACGACGACGGCGAGGACGGCCGAGGCGGCGAGGACGATGCCGGTGATGATCGCCGCCGACACCCCGAGCGAAGGGA
Organism: Janibacter sp. CFPM2_SD2; assembly: GCF_057364645.1. NCBI lineage: Bacteria > Bacillati > Actinomycetota > Actinomycetes > Micrococcales > Intrasporangiaceae > Janibacter > Janibacter sp. CFPM2_SD2. Next base: position 5,952 of record NZ_JBNFOF010000032.1, on the reverse strand, counting down.
GCGGCTCCTCCCGTCGCATGGCCCGCTCGGCCATCGCCCACCGGGCGAAGGCGAGCAGCGGGCACAGCACGCCGAGGGTGAGGAGCATGGCGGCGAGGCCGCGTGTGATGACCGAGGGGACCCCGAGGCGGATGACGTCGACGGCCACCCCGGCAGCCAGCAGCGCCAAGGTCGTGCGCAGCCAGGCGAGGAAGGTGCGCTCGTTGGCGAGGGAGAAGCGGTAGTCCGGGTCCTCCCCTTCGCCGTAGACGTATCCCGGCCAGCGATCAGAGCTCACGGTCGCAGGCTACCGAGGCGCTCGGGACTCACACGTTGCGGCGGTACTGCCCACCGACCTCGAAGAAGGCGTCGGTGACCTGCTGCAGGGTGCACACCCGGGCGGCGTCCATGAGCACGGCGAAGACATTGGCGTCGGTCGTCGCGGCCTCCTTGAGCCGGGCGATCGCGTCCTCGGCCTCCTCGCGGTGGGTCTCCTGGTAGGAGCGCACCCGCTGCAGCTGCGAGACCTTCTCGTCCTCGGTGGCGCGGGCGAGCTCGATCTCGTCGGGCTCTCCCTTCGCGCCGTCCTCGCGCAAGAAGGTGTTGACGCCGACGATCGGCAGGGACCCGTCGTGCTTGCGGTGCTCGTAGAGCAGCGACTCGTCCTGGATGCGGCCGCGCTGGTAGCCGGTCTCCATGGCGCCGAGGACGCCGCCGCGGTCGTTGATCCGGTCGAACTCGGTGAGCACGGCCTCCTCGACGAGGTCGGTGAGCTCGTCGATGATGAAGGACCCCTGGAGCGGGTTCTCGTTCATCGACAGGCCCCACTCGCGGCTGATGATGAGCTGGATCGCCAGGGCCCGGCGCACCGACTCGGTCGACGGGGTCGTCACGGCCTCGTCATAGGCATTGGTGTGCAGGCTGTTGGCGTTGTCGTAGAGGGCGTTGAGCGCCTGCAGCGTCGTGCGGATGTCGTTGAAGTCCATCTCCTGCGCGTGCAGCGACCGGCCGCTGGTCTGGATGTGGTACTTCAGCTTCTGGCTGCGGTCGTTGGCGCCGTACTTCTCCTTCATGGCGACCGCCCAGATGCGGCGGGCGACGCGGCCGAGCACGGAGTACTCGGGGTCCATGCCCGAGGAGAAGAAGAAGGACAGGTTGGGGGCGAAGTCGTTGATGTCCATGCCCCGCGCGAGGTAGGCCTCGACGTAGGTGAAGCCGTTGGCCAGCGTGAAGGCGAGCTGGCTGATGGGGTTCGCCCCGGCCTCGGCGATGTGGTAGCCGGAGATGCTCACCGAGTAGAAGTTGCGCACCTGCTGCTCGATGAACCACTCCTGGATGTCGGCCATCATCCTCAGGCTGAACTCCGTGGAGAAGAGGCAGGTGTTCTGTCCCTGGTCCTCCTTGAGGATGTCGGCCTGGACCGTGCCGCGGACGTTGGCGAGCGCGTGGGCGCGCAGCTCCTCGGCCTCGGCGCCGGAGGGCTCGCGGCCCTCGCGCTCGCGGAAGGCGTCGAGCTGCTGGTCGATCGCGGTGTTGAGGAAGAAGGCGAGGACGGTCGGGGCGGGGCCGTTGATCGTCATCGAGACGCTCGTCGTCGGCGAGACGAGGTCGAAGCCGGAGTAGAGCGCCTTCATGTCGTCGAGAGTGGCGACGGAGACGCCCGAGGTGCCGACCTTGCCGTAGATGTCCGGGCGCTCGCCGGGGTCGCGCCCGTAGAGCGTCACGGAGTCGAAGGCGGTGGACAGGCGGGTGGCCGGCTGACCCTGCGACAGCAGCTTGAAGCGGCGGTTGGTGCGGAAGGGGTCGCCCTCGCCGGCGAACATGCGCGCCGGGTCCTCGTTGTCGCGCTTGAAGGGGAAGACGCCGGCGGTGTACGGGAAGGAGCCCGGGAGGTTCTCCGACCGCCAGAAGGTCACGAGGTCGCCGTGGTCGGTGTGCTTGGGCAGGGCGACGCGCGGGATCTTGTTGCCCGAGAGCGACTCCTTGGTCAGCTTGGTGTGCAGCTCCTTGCCGCGGATCGTCACGACCTGCTCGTCGCCGGAGTAGGACTCGACGACCGACGGCCAGCGCTCGATCTGGTCGGCGACCTCGGTCGGCAGCTCCTTGCGGGCGGCGTCGAGCAGCTCGTCGACGCCGTGGCCGTCCTTGCCTGCAGCGGTCAGCTCGTCGTCGACGGCGGCCAGGCGCTGCACGCGGCGGGCGCTCGCGGCGAGCTCCTCGGTGCGCTGGTGGTAGCCGCGGACCGTCTCGGTGATCTCGGCGAGGTAGCGCACCCGGGTGGTCGGGACGACCTGGCCGAAGCGGGTGGACTGCTTCGTGTCGACGGGCGCGAGCTGGCCCTCGTCGACGGGCAGCCCCTTGGCCGCGAGCAGGTCGCGCAGGTGCTGGTAGAGACCGGTCACGCCGTCGTCGTTGAAGGTCGCGGCGGAGGTGCCGAAGACCGGCATGTCCTCGGGACGCTGGCCGAAGGCCTCACGGTTGCGCACGAGCTGGCGGCCGACGTCGCGCAGCGCGTCGGCGGCACCGCGACGCTCGAACTTGTTGATCGCCACGACCTCGGCGAAGTCGAGCATGTCGATCTTCTCGAGCTGGCTGGCCGCGCCGAACTCCGGCGTCATGACGTACATCGGCACGTCGACGAAGGGGACGATCGCGGCGTCGCCCTGACCGATGCCGGGCGTCTCCACGACGACGAGGTCGAAGCCCGCCGCCTTCGCGATGTCGATGACCGTCGACAGGGCCTCGGGCACCTCGCGGTCGCCACGGGTGGCCAGCGAGCGGAAGAAGACGGGGGAGGCGCCGGAGGTGCTCTCGCCCAGGGAGTTCATCCGGATGCGGTCGCCGAGCAGCGCGCCGCCGCCCTTGCGCCGGGTCGGGTCGACGGCGATGACGGCGATGCGCAGCTTGTCCTGCTGGTCGACGCGGAATCGGCGCACGAGCTCGTCGGTGAGCGAGGACTTGCCAGAGCCGCCGGTGCCGGTGAGGCCGAGGACGGGGGCGTGGGACTTCTGCGCCGCCTCGGCGATGCCGGCGAGGAAGGTCTCGTCGAGGTGACCGAGCTCCGCCCCGGAGATCGCGCGGGCGACCGCGGCGCGCTCGCCGGCGAGCACGGGCTCGAGGGCGACCGGGCCGCCCTCCCACACGTCGGTGTCGCAGTCGGAGATCAGCTGGTTGATCATCCCGGGCAGGCCGAGTCGCTGGCCGTCCTCGGGGGAGAAGATCGTCACGCCGGCCTCGCGCAACCGGGCGATCTCCTCGGGGACGATGACGCCGCCGCCACCGCCGAAGACCTTGACGTGGCCGGCGCCCTGCTCCCGCAGCAGCTGGGTGAGGTACTCGAAGTACTCGACGTGCCCGCCCTGGTAGGACGAGACGGCGACGCCCTGCACGTCCTCGTCGATCGCCGCGTCGACGACCTCCTGGACGGAGCGGTTGTGCCCGAGGTGGACCACCTCGGCGCCCTGGCTCTGCATGATCCGGCGCATGATGTTGATCGACGCGTCGTGGCCGTCGAAGAGCGCGGAGGCGGTGACGAACCGGACCGGGTGGGTCGGGGTGTGCAGCTCGGGCGTGGACATGTCCTACCTCGTCGTCGAAGTGCGGGTTCACCCAAATGCTAGGACATCCAAGTATTTTGGGAAACCCGCGCAACCTCCACACGATCTCCAGATCTTCGCCCGGGGAGCGCCACGAGCGGCGTGCCAGCCTGAGCTCATGCCCCACCTGCTGACCTCGCGCTGGACGACCGTGGCCGTCGTGGGACTCTTCGTCATCTCGCTGTGGGGTCCTCCCTTCGTCGTGGGGGACCTGGTCCTGCGACCCGAGGTCGTGACCGTGCTCCTCGGTCTCGTCGTGGTCGGCCTCACGGTCCGTCGGGTGAGGGCGGGCGGGGACGGTGCCGTCGGTCGGAGGGTCCGCGCCGCTCTGGCGGTGCTCGCCGTCGTGCTCGTCGTCGGCGGGCGAGCCGTCCTCGGTCTCGGCACCTCCTACGTCGTGCTCGCGCCCGAGGGGCCGTCCGGGTGTCGGGTCGTCGTCGAGGAGTCGAGCTTCCTCATGCTCGGCTCCGGCCGCGTGGGTGTCGCGGGGCGGCTCGGGCCGGTCCGTCTCCAGTCGGACTACACGGCCGACGACGGTGGTCGACCGGCGAGCCTGGGGGAGTACTCGGTCCGGTGGACGGGGCCGAGCGCCGTGGTCCTGCTCCACGGCAACGCCGGTCAGCCGGTCTGGCCGGCGCTGCACGAGGTCGCCTGCTGACGTCGGGTCAGCCCACCGTGTCGCCGTGCGCGGCGCGAAGGGAGGACAGCAGCGCCGTCGCCTGCCGCACCTCTGCCTCCGCCAGGCCGGGGGAGGAGAAGACCTGTGCGTTGAGGTCCTGCGTCGCGGACTCGACGACGTCGGCCCCCTTCGTCGTGAGGGAGGCGAGGACGACGCGACCGTCGTCGGGGCTCTGCCGTCGCTCGACGAGGCCCTGCTTCTCCAGCCGGGCGACCGCGCTCGTCACGCTCGTCGCGTGCACCTGTAGCAGGGAGCCGAGTCGACTCATCGGCATCTCGCGGCGCCGGCTGAAGGCGAGCAGCCGCAGGATCTCGAAGCGCGCGAAGGTCAGGTCGTGCGGCCGCAGCACCGACTCGACCCGCTCGTGGACCAGCTGCTGCGCGCGGACCACCGAGGTCATCAGTGCCATGCCGTCCGCGGCGTCGGTCCACCCGTGAGCCACCCACTGGTCATGGGCGGCGGCGATGGGGTCGCGGTCGGTCATGGGCTCCGATCCTAGGGGTGAGGGTGCCCTTTCGTGGACTCGTTCCAGACGACATGGAAGGGTAGGCAGGGCAAGCACATCCGTACGCATCGGAGGCCTCATGTACACCCTTCCCGATCTTCCCTACGACTACGGCGCCCTCGAGCCCGCCATGAGCGGCGAGATCCTCGAGCTGCACCACGACAAGCACCACGCGACCTACGTCAAGGGCGCCAACGACACCACCGAGAAGATCGCGGAGGCTCGCGACAAGGGTGACCTGTCCGGCATCGTCGGCCTCGAGAAGACGCTGGCCTTCAACGTCTCCGGTCACGTCCTGCACTCGATCTTCTGGGAGAACCTCTCCCCGGACGGTGGCGACAAGCCCGACGGTGCCCTCGGCACCGCAATCGACGAGCACTTCGGCTCCTTCGACAAGTTCCGCGCGCAGCTGACCGCCGCGACGCAGACGACGCAGGGCTCCGGCTGGGGCGTCCTCGCGTGGGAGCCGATCGGTCAGCGGCTGCTCGTCACGCAGGTCTACGACCACCACGGCAACGTCGCGGCGGGCATGACGCCGCTCCTGGCCTTCGACGCCTGGGAGCACGCGTACTACCTGCAGTACAAGAACGTGAAGCCGGACTACATCGAGAAGCTCTGGGACATCGTCAACTGGAACGACGTCTCCGCGCGCCTGGAGAAGGCCACCAAGGCCTGACCGCCTCCGGCATTGTGCCCGGGTCCCCGTCAGGGGCCCGGGCACAGCCATGTCCGGCCGCATGTCCTTGAGGTCGTGCGAAGGGGAGGCCCCGCACCTCACGCGGTGACGGCCCAGCCGATCGAGACGAGCGCGAGGCCCAGGGCGAGGTTGAGCCCGAGGTCGGTCAGCGCGTGGCGGGTCCGGCCGGTCCGCAGGGCACTCGCCACCTCGACCGCGTGCGTGGCGAAGGTCGTGTAGGCGCCGCAGAAGCCGACGCCGACGAGCGGGAGCAGCCACCCCGGAGAGGCGCCCGAGGCATGGCCGGCGACGAGGCCGAGGAGCAGCGATCCGGTCGCGTTGACGACGAGCACCGCCCCGGCGGTCGTCGCGCCCACCCCGCGCAGGCGCTCGACGGCGAGGTGTCGGCCCAGGGCCCCGAGCGCGGCGCCGAGGGCGACGAGCAGGGCGGTCACAGCTCCGTCCTCCGCGACGACCTCGTCGGCGAGCGGGCCGCTGCCCCAGAGCCGGGTCACCG
>NZ_JBNFOF010000031.1:0-20140 GCF_057364645.1 Janibacter sp. CFPM2_SD2 | reverse complement strand
CGCCAGGCCGGTCGTCGGCTCGTCGAGCAGCGCGACGACGAGCACGACGTCGACGTCGGCGAGGGAGAGCAGTGCGGTGACCGTCGCGGCTACCCGCTCGGCCTCGTCCTTGGCCGGGACGATCGCGGCCACCCTCGCCGACATGGTCAGCGCAGGGTCACCTGCCGCGAGAGCAGACCGGACCGGGCCCGGCGCTCCTCGGCAGTCAGCTCGTCGGTGGAGGCGGCGGCCGCGGCGTAGCGGCCGGCGAAGTCGGCGACCGCGCCCTCGTGCTCCGACGGGTCGGAGTCGGGCGCGACCTCCCAGACGGGGACGATGAGGCCACCGGCGCGGAAGGCGCCGAGGAGGCGACGCCCCTCGTCGAGGTGAGCCTCCCCCTTCGCCTGGAGCCGGGCCATCGCGGTCGTCGCGGACTCCTCGTCGTCGGCGAGGACGTGCCGGATGTAGGTGCGCTCGCCGATGCGGCACCAGTAGGTGCTCGGGGTGCCGGCGATCGCGACGGTCGGGACGACGGACTCGTTGGCGCGCTCGAGGGAGGCGGCGGCCTCGCCGCTCACCTCCTGGCCCTCGACCCAGAAGTCGAAGTCCTCGTGCACCGTGATGTCGAAGGGGGCGGACAGGTCGAGCAGGTCCTGCAGCCGCGGGGTCTCGGCGGTCGTGCGGGGCAGCTGCGAGATCGGGGCGCCCGGCTCGGCGGCGAGGGCGGTGAGCAGCGCCTGCGCGAGGTCGCGGCTCGGGTCGCCGCTGCTCGACCCGGACTGGCTGGCGATGAGGACGCTGCCGTCCTGGCGGCGCAGCGCGGGCCACGCCATCGGCAGGACGCTCGCGAGGGTCACCGTCTCCGGGGAGCCCTCGGGCACAGCGCCGGCCTTGAGCGTCAGGGTCGCCGTGGCCGCCGGGAGGATCTCGTAGGCGGCCACCCAGTCGGTCTCGCCCGGCAGCCCCTCGAAGGGACGTGCGACGTATGGCGCGGGGGCGACCTTGGTCTTGCCCTGCGCGTCCTTCTTGCGACGTGAAGCCTTACCCATGGCGGTCAGCGTAGGCGCTGCCGGGCCCGGGGGTTGGGTCGCACCGCCGGGGCAGGGACAATGTCGGGGCCAGCGACCGCGACGAAGGGATCGTCAGACCATGGGGCAGCCACACGACGGCGCCACGAGTGCACCGACGCTCGACTCCTTCGGGGGCGAGATCGGCCGGGGGCAGGCCCGCACGATCCGGGCCCGCTGGGAGCTGCAGACCGTCACCCGGGTGCGCGAGGCCATCGCGCTCGACCTCGCCGCCCGCGAGGTCAGCGAGCAGGTCATCGGCGAGGCCGAGCTCGTCGTCACCGAGCTCGTCACCAACTCGCTGCGGCACGCCTCGCCCCTGGGGGACCGCACGGTGCGCATCCACTGGAAGGCTCGCGGCGACAACGTCGAGGTCGAGGTGAGCGACGGCGGCGCGGAGACCGAGCCGGCCCCGGCGCCTCGCCAGATGTGGGCCACCTCCGGCCGCGGCCTGCGGATCGTGCGCAGCATCGCCCACGAGTGGGGCGTGCAGCGCGACGACAAGCAGACGACCGTCTGGGCCGCGCTCGGCGGGCCCTCGCGGCGCCGCGTCGGCCCGTAGGGTGAGCGCATGAGCTACCCCGCGCCGCCGCAGCAGATGCCCCCGACCCGACGCGGGTCACCGGCCGTCCTGCTCATCGGCCTGGCGATCATGGTCGTCGCCGCGCTGCTCCTCGCCATCGGCGGCTTCCGGCTCTTCAGCTTTTCGTCCGACCTCGCCGACAAGCCCGAGCAGACGACGCCGCAGACGGTCACGCTCGAGGAGGGCGAGACCATCGCCATGTGGTCGACCGCAGAGTACGTCTCCTGCACGGTGACCGGCCCGGCCGGTGAGCTGCCGGACCGGTCCTTCGGCGACGAGACGGTCTCCTGGGGCGGCAAGGAGCTGCACCGTCAGCGGGTCTTCGAGGCCCAGCAGGACGGCGAGCACACGATCTCGTGCTCCGGGCCCTTCGTGGTCGGCGGAACCCTCCCCAAGAGCAGCATGGTCATGATGTCCGGCGGTGGCGTCCTGTGCTGCCCGGGCGTGCTCGTGCTGGTCGTCGGCCTCGTCCTCTGGCTGCGCCGGCGCCCCGCCTGACCGATGACGAAGGGGGGTGCCCCCGAAATTCGGTGGCGGCCCCGGCCCGCGCGGTGCGACCGTGACGGAGATGGACGAGACCACTTCTGCAGCACCGACGCTCGCCGCTCTCGGCTGGGACGAGGCGGCCGCGCGGCCTTCGACGAGGCCCTGACGGGCTCTCCCTTCGACCTCGTGGCGGGGCGCGTCGGCCGGGTCGACCGCGGCCGGGTCACGGTGCACACGACCGACGGGCCGTGCCCGCGCTCGTGCGGCTGCCCGCCGGCAGCACGCTCGAGGAGGCGCCGACCACGGGTGACTGGGTCGGTCTCGAGCGGCGCCCCGACGGTGACGTCGTGCGGCTGGTCCTCCCGCGGCGGACCGCGATCGTGCGCAAGGTCGCCGGTGAGCGGTCCGACGCCCAGGTCATGGCGGCCAATCTCGACCACGTGCTCGTGGCCGTGCCCTTCGAGACCCGGGTCAACCTCTCGACGATCGAGCGCTATCTGGTCGTCGCGTGGGAGTCCGGCGCCCAGCCGCTCGTCGTGCTCACGAAGTCCGACCTCGCCTACGACCCCGACACGACCCGCGCCGAGGTCGAGGCGAGCGCTCCCGGGGTCGACGTCCACGTCGTCTCCGCAGAGACCGGCGAGGGCATCGACGTCCTCGCCGCCGCGCTCGCCGGCGGTACGACCGCCCTCGTCGGCCAGTCCGGTGCCGGCAAGTCGACGCTCGTCAACACCCTTGCGGGGCAAGAGGTCCAGCTCGTCTCGGGCACCCGGCAGGACGGCAAGGGCCGGCACACGACGACCGCCCGCGAGCTCGTCGTCCTCGCCGGCGGCGGGGTCCTCGTCGACACCCCGGGCCTGCGCTCGATCGGCCTGCACGACGACGGCGAGGGTGTGGCGCTGACCTTCCCCGACGTCGAGGAGCTCGTCGCGTCCTGCCGCTTCGCCGACTGCGGCCACGACACCGAGCCCGGTTGCGCCGTGCGCGCCGCGCTCGACTCCGGCGAGCTCGATGAGCGGCGCTGGCACAGCTGGGGCAAGCTCCAGCGCGAGGCCGAGTGGATGGCGATGCGCACCGACCCCGCGGCCCCGGTCGGCGGCCCGCAAGCGGTGGGCCGCGATCGGGAAGTCGGGCAAGGCGCGGGCGGCACTCAAGCGGGGGTCGACCCCTTCGCCTGAGCCGCGGGCGTACCAGGGGTGGACGAGGTCGGCCAGGTCGTGGCCGAAGCGCGCGGCGCTGCCGGGGCCGAGGTGCAGGCCGGTGACGGCGACGGTCACGACGACCACGAGCATGCCGAGGGCGGCGAGGCGGGCGGTGCGCCGTTCGTCGGCGGCGTCGCCATGGCCGGCCGGGTCGCGCAGCGACAGCCAGGTCGTCAGGGCGAGGGCCACGCCGGCCTGGACGAGCGCGATCTGCAGCATGCCCGCAGACAGCGCGCGGAAGGGGGACACGAGCGGCAGCGCCACCTCGAGCACGACGACGCAGGCGGCGACGACGAGCGACTGCAGCAGGCGGCGGCGGGGAGAGGTCGCGGGGCGGGCGGCGAGGTGCATGCGGTCGAGGCGAGCGCGAGCAGCACCCACTCGACGGCGAGCAGGGCGAGCCCGAGCGGCGGGCTGAGCATGCCGACGCGCACGGTCGGCCACAGCGTGAAGGTCGCCAGCACCATGACGACGATGCCGACGACGGCCCCGTGCCACATGGGCGACAGCCGCGCGGGGAAGGTCGTCGACTCGGCGCGAACGGGAGCGCAGGCAGGCGAGCAGCCCGGCGGCCACGGCGAGGCCGGCGGCGGCCATGCCGGCCCAGTGGGTGATGACCTCGCGGCCGGCGGCCGCCTCGCAGCCGGGCTCGGCGCAGGAGCCGGCGTGCTCCGGATACCACGCCGTCGCCGACCACCCACGATGAGCAGGGCGAGGAGCGCGACGGCGAGCAGCGCCCACGGCCAGTGGCGAAGGGGGGAGCCTCCCCCCTTCGTCGCGGGCCGGGCCGCATCGGCCGGGGCCGCCTGACGGGTCGCCGACGGGCTGGTCACGGGTTCATCCTCACCCACGGGTCCGACAGCGCTGCGGCGACTCGCCCGGGGGAGTCACCGGGCCCGTCGTTGCCCCCGGACCAGTCGGAGGAACAGCCAGAGCACCCCGGCCATCAGCAGCACCGGGGGCAGCACGACGAACCAGAAGGCGAAGGTCCCCCAGGAGGGCACGAAGATCCGCAGGTACCAGGGGTAGTCGGTCTCGACGACCTCCTGGCGGCGATAGGTGGCGTCGGTCGCCGATCGGGTGAAGGTCATGTCCGTGGTGACCTCCTCCGGGCGCACGTAGGTGTCGAACCGTGTGACGAAAGGGGTCTCGCGGGTCAGCTCGGCCAGCGTGGAGCCGGCCGGCACGTCGCCCGCGCGCAGCGGACCGGCGAAGGCGACGCCCGGCTCGATCTCGCCGAAGTCGACGTCGGTCCGGTGCTCGGTCAACGTGTAGACGCGCAGCGTGCTGACCGAGGCCGCGGTGGCCTGCATCCGCATCGGGTAGACGATCTCGCGGGAGGGGAAGGTCGCCCGGATCGGCTGCAGCTCGCCGTCGAGGGCGTGCGGCGAGTCGGGCCCGGCGGTGAGCTTGATGGCGGCGATGACCCAGTCCTCGCGCAGGTAGGGGCGGGTGGCCGCGACGACCTCGTCGGACGTCGTAGCCGTGCTCGTCGAGCCACCGGGTCAGGGGCGCGGTCGACGTCGAGGTGAGCTGGGTGGCGGTGAAGGGCCCGAGCTCACGCTCCTCGAGGACGTGGACGCCCGGTGGCTGGCCCGCTCCGGCACCGTCGCCGGCCGCGCCCCCGATCACGGGGAGCTGCAGGCCACGCAGCACCTGCCGCTCGACGATGTCGGGCGCGGTGGCGCGCTCGAGCTGCCCCAGGGTGTCGACGTCGGCGACGTCGAGCTCGGCCTGGGCCGGCAGCGGCAGGATGAGCGCCACGTCCTGCGCCGAGGTGAACATGTCGAAGCTCAGCAGGATGTCCTCGGTCTCGCCGTCGTGGCGCACGACCGCGGACTCCTCGTTGACCGAGACGCTCTCGCCCGTGGGGGCGCCGACGCCACCGCACGCGCAGGCGCTCGCGGGCGCCACCACGCCGACCGACAGCACGAGTGTCGCGAGCAGCGCGAGCGCAGCGGCCCGACGGCCGGTCCTCGAGATGGTCACGTCATCCCCCTTCGTCCCTCGTCAGTGTGGTCCACCGCAGCGGCGGGGCGAAGGGGGAGGACTGCCCGGTGATCGGGTCAGAGGACGTCGTGGCCGGGGTGCCGCCCTGCGCCATGGCCTCGGCGATCTCGAGGGCGGGGCGCACCTTGGGCGTCTTGGGGATGACGCCGAGGCGGCCGGCCTGGAAGTCCTCGAAGGCCGTGACGAGCTCCTCGCGCGTGTTCATGACGAAGGGGCCATAGGCGGCGACGGGCTCCCGGATCGGGCGCCCACCGAGGAGGACGACCTCGAGCGAGGGGCTGCGCGAGTCCTGGCGGTCGTCGGCCGTGATCTCCAGGGCGCCGCCGGCGCCGAAGACCGCGAGCTGGCCCTCCCGGATCGGACGGCGGTCGGGACCGACGGTGCCGCGGCCGGAGAGCACGTAGGCCAGGCCGTTGAAGTCCTCGCGCCACGGGATGTGCAGCCGCGCGCCAGGGGCGACCGTGGTGTGGATCATCGAGATCGGTGTCGTCGTGATGCCCGGGCCCTCGTGACCGTCCAGCTCACCGGCGATGACCCGCAGCAGCGCGCCGCCGTCGTGGCTGGAGAGCAGGCCGACCTGACCCGAGCGGATGTCCTGGTACCTGGGGTCGGACATCTTCTGGTGGCTCGGCAGGTTGACCCACAGCTGGAGCCCGTGGAAGACGCCACCGCTCACGACGAGCTCCTCCGGCGGGGCCTCGATGTGCAGCAGCCCGGAGCCGGCGGTCATCCACTGGGTGTCGCCGTCGGTGATCAGGCCGCCGCCCCCGTGGGTGTCCTCGTGGGCGAAGGTGCCGTCGACGATGTAGGTGACGGTCTCGAAGCCGCGGTGCGGGTGCCAGCTGGTGCCGCGCGCCTCGCCCGGGGCGTACTCGACCTCGCCCATCTGGTCCATGTGGATGAAGGGGTCCAGGCGCGCCATGTCGACGCCGGCGAAGGCGCGGCGGACCGGGAAGCCCTCGCCCTCGAATCCCTTGGGCGCGGTGCTCACCGACAGCACCGGGCGGGAGATCGCCTCGGGTGCCGGCTGGGTGACGCGGGGGAGGGTGAGGATGTTGTCGACGGTCACGGCGGGCATCTGGTGCTCCTTCGGTTGATGGTCACCTGGGTCAACAGTAGTTGAAAATCAAACATTCCGGGAGGTCGCCTAGTCTCAGGCCCGTGCCTCCCCGCTCGCCCCTGCCGCCACGACACGGTCTCGGCGCGGCGTGGGTGCGCACGCCCGACCACGACCACGGCCGGCCGCGCCCCTGGTCGACGATGGGGCACTGGCTGCGCGACACCTCGCCCGAGCGGGTCGACGTCGACGGGATGCTCGCCGACGCCCGCTTCGTCTACGACGACGGGTCGGTGCTGCTGGCCGAGGACCCGTACCGGCCGCACACCTTCGTGTGGTTCCACCGCGACCTGCGCGAGGAGCCGGAGGTGCCCGGCGAGATCACCGTCCTGCACCGCGACGAGCGGCTCGTCGTCGTCGACAAGCCGCCCTTCCTCTCGACGATCCCGCGGGGGCGGCACGTCATGCAGAGCGTCACCGTGCGGCTGCGTGACGAGCTCGGGCTGCCGGAGCTCACCCCGCTGCACCGCCTGGATCGGGTGACCTCGGGGGTGCTGCTGCTCGCGACGGAGCGGAGGTGGCGTGGCGCCTACCAGACGCTCTTCGAGCACCGGCGGGTCCGCAAGACCTACCTCGCGCTCGCGCCCCGGCGCGCGGACCTGACCTTCCCGCTCACCGTGCGCAACCACATCGCCAAGACGCGTGGCGTCTGGCAGGCGCAGGTCGTGCCCGGCGCCCCGGTCAACGCGATCACCGACATCGAGGTCGAGGCGGAGGTCGGCTCGGAGGGCGGAGGCCTCGCGGTCTACCGGCTGACGCCGCACACCGGGCGCACCCACCAGCTGCGCCTGCACCTCCACGGCCTGGGCATCCCGATCGTCGGCGACCCGCTCTACCCCGAGGTGCTCGACGTGTCGGTCGACGACTTCTCGAACCCGCTGCAGCTGCTCGCCAGCACCCTCGAGCTGGAGGACCCCGTCGACGGGCGCACGCGGCGCTTCGTCAGCGGTCGGACCCTGCCGATCGCCCCGCCAGCCTGAGCCTGGCTGTACCCGCGGCTGCATACGCCGTTGCTCCGTACTCCGAGCAGCCGCTCCCGCCCCGGGTCGGCCGCGGCGAGGGGACTGGCGGCACTGCAGGTCTCCCGGCCCCATATGCCGTTGCTCCGTACCCCGGGTGCCGGCCCAGAGTAGCGGAGCAACGGCGTATGCAGCTGGATCGGTCCCGGATGGCCCCCGGCCGGCGTGCTCGCAGTACGGAGCAACGGCGTAGGGGCCGGGATCGGTCCCCGATCCCCAGTTTCCCGGGGGGCGAGGCGCCGGGACCCGGCCCCTGCGCCCCGGCCGGGACTCAGCCCCGGCGCGCCCCGGCCAGGTCGGACCCGACCGACCCGGTGCCGGCGGCAGCGCCCCCTTCGCCCGAGGTGCGGGGGTCGCTCTCACCGGACTCCGACGCATAGGCGTCGAGCACCTGCTGGCCGGCGTCCTCGACCGGGTGGTCGTCGTTGGACTCGCGCAGCGGGTTGTTGGGGATGAAGAGCGTCGCGACGAAGACGACCGCGAGGATCGGGAGGCCGAGTGCGAAGGCATCGGTCAGCTTGTCGGCCAGGCCCCAGCGGACGGCGTCGGCGACGGCCGGGGGCAGCTTCGCCAGGGCGCTCGGGTCGAGCACCGCACCGGCGTCCATGTGACCGCCGGCCTGCGCGGGCATGCCGCCGGGCAGGTGCGAGGCGATCTTCTCCTGCAGACCGCTCGACATGACCGCACCGAAGATCGCGATGCCGACGGTCGATCCGACGTTGCGGAAGAACTGGGTCGACGCGGTGGCGACACCCATGTCGGCGCGGGCGACGGCGTTCTGCACGACGAGCGTGTACTGCTGCATCGCCATGCCCAGACCGACGCCGAGGACGACCATCGCCTCGGTGAGCTGCAGGCTCGTGGCGTTGTGGTCGAGGCGGGTGAGCAGGAAGACGCCGACCGCCATGATCGCGATGCCGGTGAGCATGAAGGGCAGGTACCGGCCGGTGCGGGTGATGAGCATCCCGGTGACGATGCCGCAGATGATGAAGCCGAGCATGAGCGGCATGAGGATCAGGCCGGAGTTCGTCGCGTTGACGCCGATGACGCCCTGGGCGAAGACCGGGATGTAGATGATCGCGCCGAACATGACGATCGCGACGCCGAAGGCGGAGACCAGGCTCAGGCTGATCGTGCGGTTGGCGAAGAGGCGCAGCGGCAGCACCGGCTCGACGGCCTTGCGCTCGACGAGGACGAAGGCGGTGAGCAGGACGGCGCTCAGGACGAAGAGGCTGATCGACTCGGTGGAGCCCCAGGCCCAGCTCGACCCGCCGAAGGACACGGCGAGCAGCAGCGCGACGAGGCCGGTCGAGAGGGTGCTGATGCCGAGGTAGTCGATCGGCGCCTTGCGCGGGGTGTGCGGCACGTGGAGGAATCGCGCGATGAAGACGAGCGCGATCAGGCCCACGGGCAGCGACACGAAGAAGAGCCAGCGCCAGCCGAGGTGGTCGGTGATGACGCCACCGAGGAGCGGGCCGGCGACCGAGGTCACGCCGAAGACCGCGCCCATGAGGCCTTGGTACTTGCCGCGCTGCCGCGGCGGGATGATGTCGCCGATGATCGTCTGCGACAACGGCATCAGGGTGCCCATGCCGAGGCCCTGCACGGCACGGCCGGCGACGAGCATCCAGAAGCTCTGCGAGAAGCCGGCGATGATCGAGCCGATCATGAAGACGACGATGCCGCCGAGGTAGAAGGCGCGACGGCCGTAGAGGTCGGAGAACTTGCCGACGATCGGGACGGTGACGGCCGAGACGAGCATGGCCGCGGTGGCGACCCAGCTGTAGTGGTCCATGCCGCCGAGCTCGGAGACGATCCGGGGCAGGGCGGGGCCGACGATGGTCTGGCTGACGGAGGCGACGAGCATGCCGAGCATGAGGCCGGCGAAGACGCGCTTGTTCTCCGTACTCATCTTGTAGGGGGCGGATGCCGTGGTGGTGCTCAAGGGGCGGTCCTTCCGGAGGTCTGGAGGGGCGAAGGGGGGTGCGTCGCCGACTGCGCGTCGGCGGCAAGATCTGCGGCGAGCCGGGTGAGGAGACGGTCGAGGTCGACGAGGTCCTCTTCCGGCCAGTCGGCGAGCATCCGGCCGAGGAGGCCGGTGCGGGCGCTGCGCTCGTCGAGGAGCGTCTGGAGGCCGTCCCCGCTCAGGCGCACCGTGGAGGCGCGCCCGTCACTGGGGTCGGGCAGGCGCTCGAGGAGCCCGTGCGTCTCGAGGTGGCTCACCCGGCGGCTGATCGTCGACAGGTCGTGGCCGAGGGACTCGGCGAGCTTGGAGATGCGGATCCCGGCCTCGGTGGGGCAGTGCGCCAGCGTGCCGAGGAGGGCGTAGTCGGTGCGGCTCATGGCCTGGGGGTCGAGCGCCTGACGGCGGGCGATCATCTTCGAGAAGAGCCCGAAGACCTGACCCAGCGTCTCCTGCAGCTGAACTGCGACGGTGGGGTTGGTTGCGTGCATACATCAACTATATACCTGCGTGCCGCAAGCATCCAAATCAACGTCGGTCGAGGTTTTCGGTCCCGGGCGGCCGGTGGGCTGGAACTATGCAGGACCTAGGGTTTTGCGGAGTTCGTCGGGGCGTGCACCGGGGTGGGACGGCCTACTTGGCGAAGGGGGACGGTCAGCCCTGCTCGATGAGCAGGGTCGGGGTGCCCAGGGCGCGGTCGCGGACGGTCGCCACGCGGGTGCCGGGCTTGCGGCCGGTGCGCACCTCGGAGACCTCGACGCCGCTGCGACGAGGCGCTCGCGGGTGGCCTCGATGTCGGCGGACCGCCAGGCCAGGCCGCCGAAGGAGTCGGGTTCGCCCGTGGGCTCGATCGGCGCGGCCACCTCAACGACCGCGTCGCCGCAGCGGAAGAAGAGCCCGCGGAAGCCGTGCTCCGTCAGGTGCCGGTCCAGCCGCAGGTCGAGGCCGACGCGCGCGCCGAGGTCGGCGGCGACCCGCTCGGCGTCGCCGGTGCGCACGACGACGTGGTCAAGGACGAGGTCGGGGCTCCCTTCGCGCTCGACGAAGGGGGCGAGTCGCCAGATCAGCCCGCCGAGGTCGAAGCCGCTGGCGTCCCCGACGAGACCGCGCCGCTGGAGCAGCCGCTCGGTCGCCGCGACGTCGTCGATGCCGAGGGTGACAGCGGTCAGGCCGCTGTCCCCGGACTGGACCTCGATCTCGCGGTCGAGCGTGCCGAGTCGCCGCCACGCGTCCTGCGTGGCGGCGACGTCGGGGCTGGCGATGGTCAGGCCGGTGATCCTCACCCCGCCATCATGGCGTGGCCGGCTCCGGGGCGCTCCACGGCTGGGCGAAGGGAGTCGCCGGCCGGCCCGTGTCGGCGAGGATCAGCTCGAGCGACGTCGCCCCGTCGATCTGCTCGCGGATGATGTCGGCGTGACCCGCGTGGCGGGCGAGCTCCTCGATGAAGTGGACGATCGAGTAGCGCATCTTGACGTCGGAGCTCGTCATCAGCCCGTACCAGGGGGTCGGCGGGACGCTCGAGTCGGCATCGGCGTCGAGCGAGCGGATCCACTCGACGACCGCGACCCGGCGCCGGTCGAAGGTCGCGATCGTCTCGGCGAGGGTCTCGTCGGCGCGCAGGGCGAAGGTGTCCATGAAGGCCGCATAGGCGTCCTCGGTGATCTCGCCGCCCTCCTCGACGCGCGCCTCCTTCTCGTCCGGCGCGGCGATGACATAGCTCGTGTGCTTGATGATCCCGCCGATCGACAGCGCCGATCGGGTCGGGGTGAGGCGCGCCTGCTCCTCGGTGAGGCCGTGGGCGCTGGCGCGCAGACCCTCGAGCTGCTGGTCGACGTACTCGGCGTAGCCGGTGATCTCGTCGTGGACGGCCGGGTTGTACATGTCGGGCTCCTTGCGGTCGTGGTCTCGGTGCTCGTGCCGCGAAGGGAAGGACCTCCCCTTCGTCTGGAACCCACTGTCCAGGGCATTGCGGACAGGTTCTGTCACCGATCCGAGGATGATGGTGGACATGGCCGAGACGACCGAACGTGCGCTGCGACTGCTCGGGCTCTTCGAGACCCGGTCGGTGTGGACCGGGCCCGAGCTCGTCGAGCTGCTCGGGGTGACCACCCGCACCCTGCGGCGGGATGTCGAGCGGCTGCGCGAGCTCGGCTATCCCGTCGAGGCGACGCCCGGGGTGGGTGGTGGTTACCGGCTCGGCAGCGGCGGGCGGATGCCGCCGCTGCTCCTCGAGGAGGACGAGGTCGTGGCCGTGACGGTGGCGCTTCGCGTGGGCGCACAGGGGATCTCGGCGATCGGTGAGCCGGCCGTGCGGGCCCTGACGAAGCTCGACCAGGTCATGCCGCCGCGGTTGCGCGGCGAGGTGGCGGCGCTCGCCGACGCCACCGCCCTGCTGCCCGGCGCGACCGACGACGTCGACACCGGCATGCTCGTCGTCCTCGCCCACGCGGTGCGTGACCACGTGCGGGTGCGCTTCGGTTACACCGGACGCAGCGGGGAGATGACCGATCGCGACGTCGAGCCCTATCGCCTCGTCGCGACGGGCCGGCGCTGGTACCTGCTCGCGTGGGACGGGCGAAGGGAGGACTGGCGCACCTTCCGCCTCGACCGGATGGCGGGGGTGCGGGCGTCGACCTTCCGCTTCCGCCCGCGGCCGGCGCCCGACGCCGTCGAGCACGTGCGGCGGGCGGTCACCCGTGCCGGCTATGCGCACCGGGTCCGCGTTCGCCTGACCGCCGACGTCGAGGCGGTGCGCCGCCGCGTGCCTGCCGCCTACGGCGTCGCAACCCAGGTGCGCCCCGGTGTCACCGACCTCGAGTCGAGCGCCGACGACCTCGCGAGCCTCGCCCGCCACCTGACCCTCGCCGCCTTCGACCTCGGCGCCACCCTGACCGTCCTCGAGGGCCCCGGCCTCGCCGACGCCATCGACGACTTCACGACAGGACTCGCCGCCACCCGCAAGATGCTCTGACGCCAACCCTGCAAAACCCTAGGGTTTTGCAGGGTTGAGAGTGCAAAACCCTAGGGTTTTGCGCAGAGGGGCCAGGCGTCAGAGCATCTTGCGGACGACGGAGAGCGGCAGCACCTTCATCGCGGAGCCGACGGCGACCCAGGGCTTCGCGGGGACGAGCGCCTTGGGCTTGCGGCCCTCGATGGCGACGACCATCGCGCGCACGCCGGTCTCGGTGTCGACCATGAACTTCGTGCGCTGCTCGACCTTCTCGTTCATCTCCGAGCGGATGTAGCCCGGGTAGAGGACGGTGACGTCGATGTCGAGCTCGGGCTTGCCGATCATCTCGCTGCGGATGCCCTCGCCGAGCGAGGCGAGGAAGGCCTTGGAGGCGCCATAGGTCGTCATCGACTTCGGCATGCCGCGCAGCGCGGTGACCGAGGCGATGAGCACGAGATGGCCGGCCTTCTGCTCGCGGAAGATCGCCATCGCGGCCTCGGTCTGGATCGCGGCGCCGAGCACATTGGTCTCGATGGTCTGCCGGTTGGCGTAGTGGCTGCCCTTGCCATAGGGCGCGCCCTTGCCGAGGCCTGCGTTGACGACGACCCGGTCGAGGCGACCGAAGTCCCCCTTCGCCCGGTCGAAGACGGCGGTGACGGCGTCGTCGTCGGTGACGTCGAGGGCATAGGTCTCGACCCGGCGGCCGGGGTGGGCGGCGAGGATCTGAGCCTTGAGCTCGTCGAGCCGGTCGGTGCGGCGCGCGGTGAGCGCCAGGTCGTGGCCGAGCGCGGCGAACTGGCGGGCCATCTCGCGCCGAGGCCGGAGCTGGCGCCGGTGATGAGGGTCGTGAAGGTCATGGGGACTCCTGGGTGTGGGGCGAAGGGGGGATCAGCCGATGAGGGCGCGGCAGCGGGCGTCGAGATAGGTGACCATCGGCCCGAAGGCCGCGAAGCGCGGGTTGGTCGTGGCGCCGGAGACGTAGCGGGCGTAGATCTGCTGGGCGATGCCCGCGAGCCGGAAGAGGCCGAAGACCTCGTAGAAGGCCCACTCCCGAGCGCTCACCTCGAGTCCCCGTGCGGCGCAGTAGCGCTCGACGATCTCGGCGCGGGTGAGCATGCCCGGCAGGTGCGTCGGCTGCAGGCGAAGGGAGCGCATCGTCGCGTCGTCGTCGGCCTGGGCCCAGTAGGCCAAGGCCCCGCCGAGGTCCATGAGCGGGTCGCCGACGGTCGCCAGCTCCCAGTCGAGGACACCGACGACCTGCGTCGGGTCGGCGGCGTCGAGGACGAGGTTGTCGAGGCGGAAGTCGTTGTGGATCAAGGCATGCGGCCGATCGGCCGGCTCGTGCTGCGCCAGCCAGACCATGACGTCCTCGAAGTCCGGGACATCGTCGGTCGCGGCTGCGCGGTAGCGGGAGGACCACCCTTCGACCTGGCGGTGGACGTAGCCGTCGCCACGGTCGAGGGCCGCGAGCTGCGGCACCGCGGTGACGTCGACCTCGTGCAGCGCGACGAGGGTTGCCAGGGCGGCCTCGCACAGGGTGGTCGCCTGCTCGGGGGTGAGGGTGACGCCGTCGGGCAGGTCGCGGCCGACGATCGTGCCCTCGAGCTTGTCCATGACGTAGAAGTCGCTGCCGAGGACCTCGGGGTCGGTGCACAACCCAACCATCCGCGGCACGTGGGGGAAGACGGGGTGCAGCGCCGCCTGCAGGTCGTGCTCGCGGTGCATGTTGTGAGCGCTGCCTCCGAGGGCCCCGTGGGGCGGGCGACGCAGCACGAGCGCCCTTGTGGGCCACCGCAGCTCGTAGGTGAGGTTGGACGCGCCGGAGTCGAACTGGCGCACCTGCGGCTCGCCCTCGAGCGCCCGGACGACCTCGGGGTCGCCGTGCTCGCGCAGCCACGCGCTCACCGGCGCCACGTCGAAGGCGTCCTCTTCGCGGACCGCTCCGGCACTCATCGCCGCTCCTGTGCTGAACCCGGGTTCATGTCGACCGACCCTACCTGCCCCGCCCACCCGCTCCCTGAGGAGCTTGCGCAGCAAGCGTCTCGAAGGGAGGTGCCGGGCCCTTCGAGACGCTGCGGCCGCGGGCGGCCTTGCTCCTCAGGGGCCGGGGGGCGGCTGCGCACCAAGCGGACGGCAAGGAGGGTTGGCGCAGCGTCAAGCCGAAGTCGAGAACGACAACGCGACCACGCGAGGACGAAGGACTTCGGCAGCGCGCCGGCCCTCGTGGCCGGGAGCGCCCGGAGGTGGGTGTCGTCCCCCTTCGTCCGGAGGCGGGCAGAGGAGCGACTGGTTCGGACCACCCAGTTCACGGGCGTATCGTGTCGGGCGTTTTTGACCACCACCAGAAGGGTCACCATGACCACCGCCGCGACACCGCCGGCCGAACGCACCTTCCTCGGTCACCCCCGAGGGCTCGCCACGCTCTTCAACATCGAGCTGTGGGAGCGCTTCTCGTACTACGGGATGCGGGCGATCCTGCTCTACTACATCGTCGACACGGCGGCGAACGGTGGGCTCGGGCTCGACCAGTCGCTCGGTGAGGCGGTCGTCGCGACCTACGGTGCCGCGGTCTACCTGCTCTCGGTCGTCGGCGGGTGGCTGGCCGACCGGGTCATCGGCGCCCAGCGCAGCGTCTTCGTCGGTGGCGTCATCATCATGGCCGGGCACGTGAGCCTCGCCGTCCCCTCGCCGGCGACGTCCTGGCTCGGCATCGCGCTCGTCGCCCTGGGTACCGGTCTGCTCAAGCCCAATGTCTCGGCGATGGTCGGCCACCTCTACGAGGAGCGTGACGCGCGCAAGGACTCGGCCTTCACGATCTTCTACATGTCGATCAACATCGGCAGCTTCTTCTCCCCCTTCGTCGTGGCCTTCCTGCGCGACCAGTGGGGCTACCACGCGGGCTTCCTCGCCGCCGCCGTCGGCATGCTCTTCGCGCTGATCGCCTACGTCGTCGGCCGTCGCACGCTGGCGCCCGAGTCCAACCTCGTGCCCAACCCGCTGCAGCCCCGCGACCGGGCGCGCGTCCCGCTCCTGGCCGGTGGCCTCGTCGCGCTCGTCGTCGTCCTGCTCCTGGCGACCCGCGCACTGCGAGGCGCCTGGGCCGACGCGGTCATCGACACGATCTCGATCCTGTCGGTCGTCGCGTCGGTGTCCTACTTCGTCGTCATGTTCCGCAGCAAGCAGGTCACGCCCCGCGAGCGGACCCACCTGGCCGCCTACCTGCCGATGTGGGTCGGCGCGGTGCTCTTCTGGATGATCTTCGAGCAGGCGGCGTCCAAGATGGCGGCCTACGCGGCCAACCGGACCGACCTCGACTCGCTGGGGTTCCACTTCTCCGAGGAGTGGTTCCAGTCGATCAACCCGGTCTCGATCATGCTGCTCGCGCCGCTCTTCGGGATGCTGTGGATGCGCCGGGCCGGTCGCTTCCCGTCGACGCCGATGAAGTTCGCCCTCGGTGTCACCCTCGCCGGCCTGTCCTTCGTGCTGCTGTCGGCGGCCTCGGCCGCCTTCCCCGGCGCGACCTCCCCGGTGTGGGTGCTCGTCGGCGTCTTCGTCATCCAGACCCTCGGTGAGCTCTGCCTCTCGCCGGTGGGCCTGTCGGCGACGACCTCGCTCGCGCCCAAGGCCTTCACGAGCCAGGCGATGGCGCTGTGGTTCCTCGCCGTCGCCACCGGCCAGTCGCTCGCCGCGCAGCTCATCCGCGCGATGGAGGGGCTGCCCGACGGCACCTTCTTCATCACCCTGGGCGTCATGGCGGTCGTCGTCGGCGTCGTCCTCGCGGCCCTGTCGCCGTGGGTGCACGCGCGCATGAAGGACGCCGAGCCCGAGCACGCCTGACCCGGGTCACCACCGCCGGGTCGATGTATCTGGGTGCGCTGGAGCTCACTCGAATACATCGACTCGCGGGCGCCGGTGCTCAGCCCGCGACGCGGATCGCCAGCGCGTGCGGCTCGCACCGCACCCGCAGCCGCCGGGGCCGGGCCGGCGACGTCGCCGTCGAGCTGCACGTGCAGCGGCTGCTCGCTGACGACCTCGACCTCGCGCGAGGCCCGCGTCGCCAGCCCGGCCACGTCACCGGGGAGGCGGAAGACCCCCTTCGCCGCGACGCCGAGCCACTGCCCGGGACGCCGCACGGTCACCTCGAGCACGTCGAAGAGCCCGTCGTCGACGAGTCCGCCCGGCGCGATCCGCACGCCGGCCCGCACCCGCTCGCAGTTGGCTGCGAGTACGCTCCACACCCGCAGGTGCTCGGGCTCGCCGTCGTCGTGGCGCACCGTCACGGGCACCGGCCGCCGCAGCGCCGTGACCGCCGCCGGGCGCGACATAGGCCGGCCAGCCGATGCGGTCCTTGAGCCGCGGGTTGGCCGCCGCCACCGTCGCCGCGTCGTGGCCCATCCCCGCCAGCACGACGAAGGGGAGGTCCGCCGCCTCGTCGTCGACCTGCGCGAGACCCAGGTCCACGGGACGGGCGCGGCCGGTGAGGGCCACCTCGACGGCCCCCTCGACCGTGCGCGGCAGCTCGAGGTTGTGGGCGAGGAGGTTGGCCGTGCCGATCGGCACGATGCCCAGCTCGACGCCGGTGCCGCCGAGGGCGTGCGCGACGTGCCGGACCGTGCCGTCACCGCCGGCCGCCGACGACCGAGCTGCGCCCCCGCCTCGACCGCCTGCGGCGGCCTGCCCGTGCCCGCAGTCCTCACGGGTCGTCAGGTGGACGTCGGGGTCGGGCCAGCCGGCGGCCTGCGCCGCGGCGACGACACCTTCGAGGGCGCGCTCCCATCCCCCCTTCGAAGGATTGAGGACGAGCCCGATCCTCATGGCGCGGCCCTCACACCGTCCGGGAGTCGTCGAAGACGACGATCGTGCCGCCGTAGCTGGCGACCCACACGCGCTTCTTGGTGGGCTCGTAGGTGATGCCGATGGGCAGCGCGTCGGTCTTCTCGGTCTGCACGACCTCGAAGTCCTTGGTGCGGATCTTGCTCACCGTGCTGCTGCCGTAGTTGCCGACGTAGATCGCACCGCCGTCCGGGCTCATCGTCATCGAGCGCGGCTGGTTGCCGACCTGCACCTCGCGCAGGGTCGTGCCGGTCGTGGCATCCACCTCGCTCACGGTACCCGCGCCGTTGTTGGAGACGTAGAGCTTCGAGCCGTCGGGGGAGACGAGCAGGTGGCGCGGGCCGTCACCGGTCGCGGCGAAGTCGCTGACCTCGCCCGACTCGAGGTCGACCTTGACCGTCTTGTCCGAGCCCATGACCGCGACGAAGGCGGTCTTGTCGTCGGGGGTGATGGCGATGCCGCGGGGGTGCTTGCCGTCGATGGGGATCGTCGTGACGACCTTCCCCTTCGCCGTGTCGACGACGTCGAGGTCCATGGAGCACCAGTTGGTGACGAGCACCTTGCTGCCGTCGTGGGTGGCGGCGACGTACTTGGGCACGGCGCCGACCTGGATGACGTCCTTGATCTCGTGGGTCGCCGTGTCGATCTTGTAGAGATAGCTGTCGGAGATGCCCTCCGGCCCGGTGCACGCGTCGGCACCCTCGGGGGAGAAGCCCTGGCCGTACATCGCGTAGTTGCTCACCCACGCGGTCTTGCCGTCGGGGCTGAAGGCCATCTCGACCGGCGCGCCCTTGCTCGTGCCGGGGTGACCCTTGATGCCGAAGTCGGCGAGGTCGACCCCGTCGGGGATGGTCTCCTCGATGGCGCCGTCGGGGGTGAGGGCGGTGACCGAGTGGCTGTACATCATGTTCTGCGCGAAGACGTGGCCCGTGCGCGAGGCGACGACCGACTTCGGGGTCATCGGGCCGGTGATCCGCTGGATCCGCACCATCGACGAGTCCGCCGGGGCGGCCTCGGCGCCCTGCTTCTTCGCCGGGCGGACCTTGGGCGCCGCCTTCTCGACCTTCGCCGGCTCGGCCCGCTTGGCGGGGGCGGCGCTCGTCGCTGCGGGTGCCGCCTTGGGGTCGGCCGCGGCCTCGTCCTCGCCGCCGAAGAGCTTCGCCAGGCAGACGACGAGCACGATGAGCACGACGATGGCCACGGCCGTCGCGATGCGACGGCGCTGCACGTAGACCGGGTCGTTGTTGATCTTCACGGGCACCTCTGCAGGTCGGAGTTGCCCAGCAACCTAGGGGCGCAGCGGGTCGACGGGTCGGAGGCGCACCGGACCTGACCAAACCGGTCCCAAAGGCGGACGAAGGGGGAGACCTTCGGCCGATGTGGCGGTCCCGGGCGTCTTCGTAGCCTCGTCGTCATGGGAGGGACGCAGGTCTACGAGATGGTCATCGACGGTCGCCGGCACCGGGTCGAGACCTCCGTCGGCGACGGGTGGAAGAACTCCGCGACGTGGTGGGTCGACGACGAGGAGCTGGCGACCGCGACGTCGGCCGCGGCGACAACCTCTACCTCGTCGCGGACGAGGAGCACGCGCTCGCCGACGAGGTCGGGGCCGTGCGCGCTCGCTTCACCACGCTGAGCAAGCCGGTGCGGGCGACGTGGTTCGAGGGAGAGCGCTCGGTGGCCGAGGCCAAGGCGCAGGTCGGGGTCGGCGGGCTCGACCTCGTGCCCGAGCCGGGGTCCCCGGCCGCGGTGCGCGAGGAGCGGATGCGGGCCCGGCCCCGCCTCTACGCCGCCCGGCACGTCGCGGCCGGGGTGGGCAAGGTCGTCATCCCGATCCTGCTCGCCGCGCTCGCGGCGCGCTTCGTCGGGTCGATCCCGTGGCCCGACTGGGACCTGCCGTCGATCCCGATGCCTGACCTCGACCTGCCGACCATCCCGTGGCCCTCGATCGACCTGCCGTCGATCCCGTGGCCGGACTGGAGCGCGCCGGGGTGGCTCGTGTGGGTCCTCGACCACCTGAAGTACATCCTCCCGATCCTCGCCGGGCTGCTCCTCGCCCGGGCGGAGATCATGCGGCGGCAGCACCAGGACGCCGAGCGTGAGCGGAGGGCCGCAGGGGTGCCCTCCGCTCACGACTCGGGCCGGGAGTCAGTGCATCGGGACGTCGCGGCGGCGAAAGCCGACGATCCCGAGGACGACGAGGACCAGCCCGCCGACGCCCGCGACGAGGGTGCCGGTGACGTCCGGCGCGTCGGCGGGCACGTTGCCGACGAGACCGAAGGGCGCCCACCCGACGAGCCATGACGGCAGCTGCAGGCCGGGGCCCATGTAGCCGATGACGGCCGCGATGCCGAAGACCACCCACGCCCCGGCCTGGAGCCGGGGGCGCCAGCCGAAGAGCGCGAGCGAGATGCCGCCGAGCAGGAGCATGACCGGCAGGTGCTGCAGCGCGGCCCGCAGCAGGGTGGTCACCCATGACGAGTCGCCCAGAGCAGCAGCGGTGCTCAGCGCGAGGGCGAGGGCTCCCGCGCCGCCGACGAGCAGCGTGCCGACGGCGATGACGGTCAGGTGCGGGGCCAGCCAGGCGGTGCGGCTGCGGGCCCCGCTCAGCTGCAGCTCGAGGCGCCCGGAGGTCTCCTCGCGTCGCAGCGACCCGAGCGACTGCAGGACGTAGCCGCCCACGAGGATCGACAGCAGCAGGACGAACATCGCGGCCATCGGCTCGACGATGCCGCTCTCGCCGCCGGCGATCCACACCTCGAGGTCGGGGTTGCCCGTGATCGCGTCGATGACGGTCTGCATGAGCGAGCCGTAGGTGCCCATGAGCACGGCGACGAGCACCGCCCACCCGAGCGTCGTGCCGCGGTGCTCGCGGACGGCCAGGCCGAAGGGGGCGACGAGCGCTGCGCTCGCCCGGCGCGGCCCGGTCCG